>NZ_JAZHFR010000130.1:0-6510 GCF_036541385.1 Comamonas sp. GCA5
GCCGCGCGCGTCGGCGCGCGGCATGGGCCCTGCTGCTCGGCGGGTGGCTGGCACTCTCCGGCGCCTGGGGCCAGACGCTGACCCTGGCCGGCCCCTACCACCGCCAGCTGGACATCCAGGCCTACTGGGTCAGCGAGAAATATGACGGCATCCGTGCGCACTGGACGGGCCAGCAACTGCTCAGCCGCCAGGGCCTGCCGATCGAGGCGCCGGCCTGGTTTGTGCGCGGCTGGCCCCGCACCCCGCTGGACGGCGAGCTGTGGGCCGGGCGCGGCCAGTTTGCCGCGGTGCAATCGACCGTGGCCCAGGGCGCGCAGGACGATGCTGGCTGGCGCCAGCTGCGCTACATGGTGTTTGATGTGCCCCAGCACCCCGGGCCGTTCACCCAGCGCCAGCAGCAGTTGCAGCGCACCGTGGCAGCCATCGGCCAGGATTGGGTACAGGTGGCCCCGCAATGGCAGGTGCCCAGCCATGACGCCCTGCAGCGCCAGCTGCGCAGCTACAGCCAGGCGGGCGCCGAGGGCTTGATGCTGCGCCACGCCCAGGCGCCCTACCGGGGCGGGCGCAGCGAGGACCTGATCAAGCTGAAGCTGTTCAAGGACGCCGAGGCCGTGGTCGTGGCCCACCTGCCGGGCCAGGGCAAATACCGCGGCATGACCGGCGCGCTGCTGGTCGAGGCCTCCAGCGGCCAGCGCTTCAAGCTGGGCAGCGGCCTGAGCGATGCCGACCGCCGCCAGCCACCACCGATTGGCAGCACCATCACCTACCGCTTCAACGGCACCCACCCCAGCGGCCTGCCGCGTTTTGCGCGCTACTGGCGGTTGCGCACCAGCGATCAGCCATAAAAAAAGAGAGCTGCTTGCGCTGGTTTTGCAAGGATTTCAGATGGTTTTACATCCTAAGTCCAGGCAGAACATGCGCTGCTTGCTCTCTTTTTCATGAACCTGCCACGACCGTGGTCAGGACCCATCCATCCCGACTCAGGCCTTCTTGGCCACGGTCTTGGCGGCAGCCTTGGTCGTGGCTGCTTTCACCGCAGACTTGGCCACCGGTGCCGCCTTGGCGCGTGCTGCGCGGGGCTTGGGCGCAGCCTGGGCCGACGGGGCCTGCACCACGCAGTCGGCGTAGAAGCGCACATTGCCCTGCTCGTCCTCGATCTCCACCAGGCCGTGGATGTCGGTTTCAAAGCCGGGGCACTCCTTGGCGAATTCGCGCGCGAACAGCAGGTAGTCCACGATCTTCTTGTTGAAGACTTCGCCGGGAATCAGCAACGGAATGCCAGGAGGGTAAGGCGTGACCAGACCCACGGTGATGCGGCCTTCTAGGTGGTCGATCTCGACCCGCTCGGTCTTGCGCTGGGCAATGTGGGCGTAGGCGTCCGAAGGCTTCATTGCGGGCTGCAGGTCCGACAGGTACATCTCCGTCGTCAGGCGGGCGATGTCGTACTTGGCGTACAGCTCGTGCACGTGCTGGCACAAGTCCTTGAGGCCCATGCGCTCGTAACGGCGGTGCTGCTGCACGAACTCAGGCAGGATGCGCGCCAGCGGCTGGTTGCGGTCGTAGTCGTCCTTGAACTGCTGCAGCGCCGTCAGCATGGTGTTCCAGCGGCCCTTGGTGATGCCGATGGTGAACATGATGAAGAACGAGTACAGGCCGGTCTTCTCTACCACCACGCCGTGCTCGGCCAGGTACTTGGTGACGATGGAGGCGGGAATGCCGGTGTCGGCAAAGTCACCGTCCAGGTCCAGGCCGGGCGTGACGATGGTGGACTTGATCGGGTCCAGCATGTTGAAGCCGTCTGCCAGGTCACCAAAGCCGTGCCAGTTGTCGAATTCCTTGCCGTTCTTTTGCTTGGACTTGGTCTTGGGCGCAGCATCCTTGCCGCGGATGATCCAGTCGTCCGCACGGCCCACGCCCTCTTCGGCCAGCTTTTCGGGGCCCCAGACCTGGAACCACCAGTCGTCGTCGCCGAACTCGTCGTCCACCTTGCGCATGGCACGGCGGAAGTTCAGCGCCTCCAGGATCGACTCTTCCACCAGCGCCGTGCCGCCGGGCGGCTCCATCATGGCGGCCGCCACGTCGCAGCTGGCAATGATGCTGTACTGCGGGCTGGTCGAGGTGTGCATCAGGTACGCCTCGTTGAACAGGTGGTGGTCCAGCTTCTCGTTCTGCGAGTCCTGCACCAGCACGTGCGAGGCCTGGCTGATACCGGCCAGCAGCTTGTGGATGGACTGCGTGGCGTAGACCACGGACTCCTTGGGACGCTGGCGCTTCTTGCCCATGGCATGGTAGGTGCCATAGAAGGGGTGGAAAGCCGCGTGCGGCAGCCACGCCTCGTCGAAATGCAGGTTGGCCACGTAGCCGTCCAGCATGGTCTTGATGGTCTCGGTGTTGTACAGCACGCCGTCATAGGTGGACTGCGTCAGCGTCAGCACGCGCGGCTTGACGGTCTGCGCGTCAACGCCCTTGAGCAAGGGGTTGGCGGCAATCTTGGCCTGGATCGACGCGATGCTGAATTCGCTTTGCGGGATCGGGCCGATGATGCCAAAGTGGTTGCGCGTGGGCTTCAAGAACACCGGAATCGCACCCGTCATGATGATGGAGTGCAGGATGGACTTGTGGCAGTTGCGGTCGACCACCACCACGTCACCGGGCGCCACGGTGTGGTGCCAGACGATCTTGTTCGAGGTGGAGGTGCCGTTGGTCACAAAGTAGCAGTGGTCGGCATTGAAGATGCGCGCGGCATTGCGCTCAGACTCACCAATCGCGCCGTTGTGGTCCAGCAGTTGGCCCAGCTCTTCCACGGCATTGCACACGTCGGCGCGCAGCATGTTCTCGCCATAGAACTGGTGGTACATCTGGCCCACGGGCGTCTTCAGGAAGGCTACACCCCCCGAGTGACCGGGGCAGTGCCAGCTGTACGAACCGTCTTCGGCATAGTCCAGCAGCGCCTTGAAGAATGGGGGTTGCACGCTTTCCAGGTAGGCCTTGGCTTCGCGGATGATGTGCTTGGCCACGAACTCGGGCGTGTCCTCGAACATGTGGATGAAGCCATGCAGCTCACGCAGGATGTCGTTGGGCAGGTGGCGACTGGTCTTGGTCTCGCCGTAGATGTAGATCGGCACCTCTTCATTCTTGCGCCGCACTTCGCCAATGAAGCTGCGCAGGCTGTGAATGATGGGGTCGTCGTTGTCGCCGGTCAGCTCTTCGTCGTCGATCGACAAGATGAACGCACTGGCACGACTTTGCTGTTGCGCAAACTGGCTCAGGTCACCATAACTGGTCACCCCAAGGACCTCAAAGCCCTCATCCTCAATGGCCTGCGCCAGGGCACGGATGCCCAGGCCAGACGTGTTGTCGGAGCGGTAATCCTCGTCGATGATGACGATGGGAAAACGGAATTTCATGCGCAACCCCTTGCAGTCGGGAACCAATAAAAGTCAGATAGGCGCGCAGTGTAAGTAATATCTTGGTTCAGCCTGCAAATTGCAGACGCTTTTCCTAAATTTGCGAGCAGTTTCACCACTGCGCCGCACACATAACCTAGGGAGTGACGCCGTGGAGGCAAGTACTATTTGGTGGATTTTGGCCGGCATTGCGATTGCCGCAGAGCTTCTGACGGGGGGCATCTACCTGCTGATGATTTCCACCGGGCTGGCTGCGGGCGCCATCGCCGCCCACCTGGGGCTGGGCCTGCCCGCACAGATCAGCATGGCCGCCATCATCGGCGTGCTGGCCGTTTTGCTGTGCCGCCGCATCCGCGGCCGCCGCATGCCCGAGTTGCCTGCCGCCGCCAACCCCGACCTGAATCTGGACATTGGTGAAACCCTGCACGTGCCCGAGTGGAACAGCGATGGCACGGCGCGCATCCCCTACCGAGGCAGCCAATGGACCGTGGTGCTGCGACCCGGCAGCCTGCCGTCGACAGGCCTGTACCGTGTGATCGAGGTACAGGGCAACCGCCTGATCGTGGACAAGGCCTGACCTGGCCAAGTCACCTGTTTTTTGTCTTTCGTTTTTCTCTTCAAAAGGTTTGGACCATGGAAATTGCCATCATCGGTTTAGTGATTGCTGCCATCTTCATCAGCATGTCGGTCAAGATCGTTCCCCAGCAGCACGCCTGGATCAAGGAACGCTTCGGCAAATATGCCGGCACACTGAGCCCCGGTCTGCGCATCATCATTCCCTTCATCGAGAAGGTGTCGTACAAGCACAGCCTCAAGGAAATCCCGCTCGATGTGCCCAGCCAGGTCTGCATCACGCGCGACAACACGCAGTTGCAGGTGGACGGCATCCTGTATTTCCAGGTGACAGACCCCATGCGCGCCAGCTACGGCTCGTCCAACTACATCATGGCGGTGACGCAGCTGGCCCAGACCTCGCTGCGCAGCGTGATCGGCAAGCTGGAACTGGACAAGACCTTTGAAGAGCGCGACATGATCAATGCCCAGGTCGTCAATGCGATCGACGAAGCCGCGCTGAACTGGGGCGTGAAAGTGCTGCGCTACGAAATCAAGGACCTGACCCCGCCCAACGAAATCCTGCGCGCCATGCAGGCCCAGATCACCGCCGAGCGCGAGAAGCGCGCGCTGATCGCGGCTTCCGAAGGCCGCCGCCAGGAGCAGATCAACATCGCCACCGGCGAACGCGAAGCCTTCATCGCCCGCTCCGAAGGTGAAAAGCAGGCCGCCATCAACAAGGCCCAAGGTGAAGCCGCCGCCATCACCACCGTCGCCGAAGCCACCGCCCAGGCGCTGGAGCGCGTGGCCCAGGCCATCCAGCAACCGGGAGGCGAGCAGGCCGTGCAGCTCAAAGTGGCCGAAAGCGCCGTCGATGCCTACAGCAAGGTGGCCCAGGACGCCAACACCACGCTGATCGTGCCCAGCAACATCTCCGAAGTCTCCGGCCTCATCGCTTCCGCCATGCGCGTGGTGCAGCAAGGCGGCTCGCGTGGCTGAACGCGAAATCGCGCCCGCCTGCAAAGTTTTGCGCCTTTCTCCATTTGAGGCTGCAAAAGCAGGTTAGAATTTCAGCTTCACGGAGAGGTGGATGAGCGGTTTAAGTCGCACGCCTGGAAAGCGTGTGTGGGTTAATAGCCCACCGCGGGTTCGAATCCCGCCCTCTCCGCCAGATTGCAAGCCAAGCTGAATGCTTGGCTTTTCAATTCAGCTCACAGCTCGGCTGTGCAGCCAGGAAGGGTGGATGAGCGGTTTAAGTCGCACGCCTGGAAAGCGTGTGTGGGTTAATAGCCCACCGCGGGTTCGAATCCCGCCCCTTCCGCCAGATATTCAATGAAATCAACAGCTTGCATGGAAATTTGATTTCTGTACCACATAAAGTACCACATAAAACAAAGGCTGCACCCACACGGGTTGCAGCCTTTTTGTTTTTGGCATCATAAATGCGGCCTATGTGTACCTGTCAGGTCCCGAATGATTGCGCACGTTTTTTACGAATAACTCCAGCACTTTCATCTTCTAGGTTTTGAGTGCTTGCCCTAGGGCAACATGTCCCATGTGTCTTTTGCGGCAAATGGTGGTGGTACAGCCATACAAACTGGTGCAATGTCTTCTCCAAGTCCTCGGCACTGTTGAAGTGGTGCGAGCGCAGCACCTAGCTGAGCCGTCCATTGAGACTTTCTACCATGCTATTGGTCTGTGGTGTCTTGGGCTTGGTCAGTCGATGTTCAATGCCCAGGCTTTGGCACAACTGGTCAAACTCGTGCTCTCCCGTTGGCTGACGACAGCGACTGCACAACAGCCGCTCTGTGAACTCTTTACCGTTGTCCGTCAGGATGGCCAGAATCTGGAACGGTGCAGCCTTACGCACTGCGCCTAGGAGGGCTTTGGCGGATGCTGCCGTTTGTGTTGCTTGATAGCAATGAATACCCAGCGGGTTGCCTGTCGATGACCACGAACACATTGCGACGCTTGTCCTCATCCTGCATCAAGGGTAGGTACTTCACATGCACATAGCCTGGCTCGTAAGCCTTGAATGGCTTGCATTCTCCATCAGGCTTGGGTGGTCTAGGGAATCTGGAGTGGCCTAGCCTGGGTAGCAGTTGGGTGCGCAGATAAATGACCAATTCTTCTTGCGCAGCATTGAGTGTGGTTTGCAGCCGATGCGCTGTATGACTGGCCTCATGTACCGTGGTTCTGTGACGCCACTTGCGCAAGGTGTCCATGCCGATGCAGTATTGCTGGGTCAGCTCCCGGTCGGTGCCGCTGGCTTGCTGGAATGCCAAGCGGGTGGCAGGCGTGGTTGTGGCGGCAATCAACATACACGCTCCTTCTAGGTTGCTTGCCATGTTGCCAGAACTGCTTGCAGCACCTCTCGGCCATGGAGCAAGGGACGCTTGTTTTTAAGCAAGCAATCATCCGGAACCCGACAACAGAAGTGGTCCCGGTCGTTTGAACAATTGAGTCCAGTTGCTAAGCGAGATCACCGGGGTTATGCCGCCTGCATTTGTGCAAACGGCAATGCTGCAAAGTACGCTTCATCAGGGGTAGC
>NZ_JAZHFR010000131.1:0-5837 GCF_036541385.1 Comamonas sp. GCA5
GGCCCACGCGGTGCAGCACGCGCTGCAACAGGCCGAGGACGGCGAGCGGGCGCTGCACGCCGCCACGGCCGCCCACTACCAGGCGACCCAGGCACGGCACGACGCGGCCCACCAGCACGACGGCCTGCAACAGCGCCTGCACGCAGCGCAGCAGCGTGTGCAACAGGCACAGCAGGCCGTGCAGCAGCAGGCCGACGCACTGGCCACGCTGGAGGCGCAGCTGCAGGCCAGCCTGGCAGACCACGGCCAGCACCTGCCCGACCCGGCCACCACCGCCGCCTGGCTGGACGCCCTGCAGCACGCCTGGCAGCGCTGGCAGGACAGCGGGCAACAGCTACAGCAGCTGAGCCCGCGCTGGGCGCTGCAGCAGCAGGCCTGTGCCCAGGCCGAGGCCACCGCGGCCCAATGGCAAGAACGCAGCGCCGCGTGCCCCATGCCCACGGCCTTGGCATCGCCAGCGCCAGACCCGGCCACACTGCCCACCACCCTGGCCGATTGCGCCCCGGCGATTGCCACGCAGGCCCAGCACCTGGCCCAGCTGCAAGGCCGGATCACCCAGACCCAGAGCGCCGCGGAGGTCGAGCAGGCCGCCGTGGCCCAGGCCCACAGCGCCTGGCTGCAGGCCCTGCAGGCCAGCCCGTTTGCCGATGTGCAAGCCTTCCAGCAGGCCTGCCTGCCCGAGGCCGAACGCCTGCGCCTGCAGCAGTGGCAGCGCACGCTGGCGGACGCCGTGCAAGCGGCAGCCACCTGGCGGGCCCAAGCGCTGGCGCAGCTGGCGCAGCTGCAGGCCCAGGCCCTGACGGACCAGCCGCCCGAGGCGGTGCTGAACCAGCTGGAGGCCCTGGAGCTGCAACGCCGCACCCAGACCGAGCAGCTCGGCGCCACGCGGGCCCGCCTGGAAGACGATGACCGTTACCGCGAGAACCAGCAGGCCCTGCTGGCGCAGATCGCCGCCCAGGCGCAGGACAGTGAGCTGTGGCAGCGCCTGAACGCCCTGATCGGCTCGGCCCAGGGCGACAAGTTCCGCAAGTTTGCGCAGGGGCTGACGCTGGACCACCTGCTGCAGCTGGCCAACCAGCACCTGGCGCGCCTGCACGAGCGCTATGTGCTGCGGCGCAAGCCCACGGGCGAGCTGGAGCTGGACATCGTCGACCGCTGGCAGGGCGATGTGGCGCGCGACACGCGCACGCTGTCCGGCGGTGAATCGTTCCTGGTCAGCCTGTCGCTGGCACTGGCGCTGTCGGATCTGGTGAGCCACAAAGTCTCTATCGATTCGCTGTTTCTGGACGAAGGCTTTGGCACCCTGGATGGCGACACGCTGGAGACCGCGCTGGCGGCCCTGGATGTGCTGAATGCCCGCGGCAAGATGATCGGCATCATCAGCCACGTCGAGGCGCTCAAGGAGCGCATTCCCACGCAAATCCATGTCGAGAAGGGCGGTGGCGTGGGCCATTCCCGCCTGAGCATTCGCAGCTAAAAAGCCCGCCAGCGCTTGCCCTGCCTGCGCTGGCAGCTATGCATTTGTGCCCTGCAGATTCCCAGCGCCCCGCCCGGCCAAGCCGGGCGGGCGGGATGCGGGGCCGCGCTTTGCACTACCATGCCTGCCCTTGCTTGATAGGTACAAGCCACCATGATTCGCATCGCAGAACTGAAAATCCCGCTCTCGGCCCTGGAATACCACCCCGAGAACCATTCCGAATTCCTGCCCACCGCCCGCCTGACCGTCCTGGCGGCCGAGCGCCTGGGGATTGCCGCCGATGCGATCGCCCAGGTCCATGTGCACAAACGCAGCTTCGATGCGCGCAAGGCCGAACTGCTGGCCGTCTACATCGTCGACATCGCCCTGGCCGACGCCAGCCAGGAAGCGGCGCTGCTGGAACAATTTGCCGACCACCCCCACGTCCATCCCACGCCCGACATGGCCTGGACGCCCGTGGGCCAGGCCCCTGCGGACCTGCCACACCGCCCCGTGGTCGTGGGCTTTGGCCCCTGCGGCATGTTTGCTGCGCTGGTGCTGGCGCAGATGGGCTTTAAGCCCATCGTGCTGGAGCGCGGCAAGACGGTGCGCGAACGCACCAAGGACACCTGGCGCCTGTGGCGCAAGCGCGAGCTGACGCCCGAATCCAACGTGCAGTTTGCGAAGGCGGTGCCGGCACCTTCTCGGACGGCAAGCTCTACAGCCAGATCAAGGACCCGCGCCACCTGGGCCGCAAGGTGCTGCAGGAGTTCGTGACCTATGGCGCGCCCCCGGAAATCCTGTATGCCGCCCACCCGCACATCGGCACCTTCAAGCTGGTGAAGCTGGTGGAAGGCATCCGCGAAGAGATCGTGCGCCTGGGCGGCGAGATCCGCTTCGAGCAGCGCGTGACCGACCTGCAGATTGCCGGTGAGGGCGAGGAGCGCCACGTCACGGCCATCGACGTACTCAACCAGGCCACGGGCGAGGCATACACCCTGGAGACCGACCAGGTGGTGATGGCCCTGGGCCACAGCGCGCGCGACACCTTCACCATGTTCTACGAACGCGGCGTGTACATGGAGGCCAAGCCCTTCTCGGTGGGCTTTCGCATCGAACACCCGCAGAGCGTGATCGACCAGGCCCGCTGGGGCAAGCACGCCGGCCACCCCCTGCTGGGCGCCGCCGACTACAAGCTGGTGCACCACGCCCAGAACGGCCGCGCCGTCTACAGCTTCTGTATGTGCCCCGGTGGCACCGTGGTGGCCGCCACCAGCGAGCCCGGCCGCGTGGTCACCAACGGCATGAGCCAGTACTCGCGCGCCGAACGCAATGCCAACGCCGGCATGGTCTGCGCCATCGAGCCCAGCGACTACCCGCAGGACGCAGCTTCGTTCGCCTGGGCCTTCGACGGCAAGACCTATGGCGTGGAACACCAGTCGCCCGGTAGCCACCACCCGCTGTCCGGCGTGGTGTTCCAGCGCCAGCTGGAATCCAAGGCCTACGAGCTGGGCGGGTGCAACTACAACGCCCCCGGCCAGTTGGTGGGCGACTTCGTCGCCGGCAGGCCATCGCGCGAGGTGGGCCACGTGCCGCCCTCGTACAAGCCCGGCATCACCTGGGGCGACCTGCACCAGGCCCTGCCGGCCTTTGCCATCGAGGCCATGCGCGAAGCCCTGCCGGCCTTCGGCAAGAAGCTGCGCGGCTACGACATGCACCAGGCCGTGCTGACCGGCGTGGAGACGCGCACCTCCTCGCCCGTGAAGATTACCCGGGGCGCCAACTTCCAGAGCGTGAACACCCGCGGCCTGTACCCGGCGGGCGAAGGCGCCAGCTACGCGGGCGGCATCCTGTCGGCCGGTGTGGACGGCATCAAGGTGGGCGAGGCCGTGGCCTGCGCCATCCTCGGCCTGGACGTGCCCTCGTCCGGCGTGCGCAACTCCGGCGCCTACTGAGCCCGCCGCAAAGGAAGCACCACCATGCGCTACCCCCACCCCAGCCGTTCGCAACTGACCCTGGCCGTACTGGCCATGGGCGTGGTCGTGCTGTCGTCCAACATCCTGGTGCAGTACGCCATCAACGACTGGCTGACCTGGGGCGCCATCACCTACCCTTTTGCCTTCCTGGTGACGGAGCTGGTCAACCGCGCCTTCGGCCCTGCCCAGGCGCGGCGGGTGGCCTGGGTCGGCTTTGCCGTGGCCGTGGCCGCATCGGCCATCCTGGCGCCGGCACGCATTGCGGCTGCCTCCGGTCTGGCCTTCCTGCTGTCGCAGATGCTGGACATCGCGGTGTTCGACCGCCTGCGCCAAAGCCGTTGGTGGCGCGCACCGCTGATCGCCACCGTGCTGGCCGCCGTGCTGGACACCGGCGTCTTCTGGGGCGTGGGCTTTGCCGGTGAAGACCTGCCCTGGGTCACCTGGGCGCTGGGCGATCTGGGCGTCAAGCTGGTCATGGCCGTGTGCCTGCTGCTGCCGTTCCGCCTGCTGATTGGCACGCGCGCGACCACCAACGCCGCCCCGTCGGCCTAGGCGGGCAACCGCCCATCCAGGATGGGCGGCACGCAGCGGCCGGCCATCGCCTGCGCCGGGCGTGACCCAGTCTGCGCAAGTTCATACAGTCGTTACTTTTATGCACTGCGCTTGCAAGCGATTTGCAAGCCTGTGTGAAAAAAAATCCTCATGATTGCGTCCTGGCATCTTTTGGCGCTGGTTTTTCGGCGCCATGCCGACGACAACAATGACGGAGACACCCTTGACCCCCTCCCCTATCCCAGGCCTGCGCATCGCCGTGCTGGGCTGCGGCCTGATGGGCGTGCCCATGGCCCGGCGCCTGCTGGCTGCCGGCCATGTCGTGCATGCCTGGAACCGCACCCGCGCCAAGGCCGAGCCCCTGGCCGCGCTCGGCGCCTTCGTGCATGACACGCCGCGCCAGGCCTGCATCAAGGCCGACTACGTGATCAGCATGCTGGAGAACGGCCAGGTCGTGGGCGACGTGCTGTTCGGCATGGGCCAGGATGGCGCCATCCACGGCATGCGCGCCGGCACCCTGGTGGTGGACATGGCCTCCATCCAGCCACGCGAAGCCCGCGACCATGCCGCCCGCCTGAGCGAGCGCGGCCTGCGCCACCTGGATGCCCCGGTCTCCGGCGGCACCGTGGGGGCGGAGAACGGCAGCCTGGCCATCATGGTCGGGGGCAAGACCGAAGACTTCGAGGCCGCCCAGCCCCTGTTCGCCCCCCTGGGCCGGGCCACGCACGTGGGCCCGCACGGGGCCGGGCAGCTGGCCAAGCTGGCCAACCAGATGATCGTGGGCATCAGCATCGGCGCCGTGGCCGAAGCCCTGCTGCTGTGCGCCAAGGGCGGTGCCGACCCGGCCAAGGTGCGCGAGGCCATCACCGGCGGCTTTGCCGACAGCCGCATCCTGCAGCTGCACGGCCAGCGCATGGTGGAACGTGACTTTGCCGCGCGCGGCAAGATGACGGTGCAGCTCAAGGACATGCGCAACGCCCTGGCCACGGCCCAGGAGATCGGTTTTGACGCCCCGATCACCAGCCTGTTCGAGCAGCTGTATGCCGACGGCGTGGAGCATGGCCTGGGCGATCTGGACCACAGCGGCCTGTTCGTGGAGCTGGCCAGCCGCAACGCGATGCAGTAAATCGGCGGGAAAAAGACCGTATTTTCCCGAGGCCGCCAAATTTTTGGTGCATAATAGCGATCTTGCTTGATTGGCAACGAAGTGGGCTCTTAGCTCAGCTGGTAGAGCAGCGGACTCTTAATCCGTTGGTCGAGTGTTCGAATCACTCAGGGCCCACCACTTCCCCTCCCAAGCAGCGATCTGGTTGATCCAGTCGGGCTCTTAGCTCAGTTGGTAGAGCAGCGGACTCTTAATCCGTTGGTCGAGTGTTCGAATCACTCAGGGCCCACCAAGTTTTCTCTTCACTGCGCCGCGCAGTGATCCTTCCGGTTGCGAAGGGCTCTTAGCTCAGCTGGTAGAGCAGCGGACTCTTAATCCGTTGGTCGAGTGTTCGAATCACTCAGGGCCCACCAAACACAAAAAGCCGTCTTGTGACCAAGACGGCTTTTTTGTTATGCCCTCGTGAAATCCATAGCTACCCGCGCTGACACCACAAGGATTTGGCGCTTGCATCAGGCTTCAACAACGAGCAGATCAGTGCCAGCCGCTATGCTTTTCCCAACAGCGCACACATGACCACCGTGCAACAGGCATAAAAAAACCGGCCCAAACGCGTTTTTTATGCATCTGTTGATTTCCACGCAGAACTGACCCGCAATTTCCATCTCAAACTGACCCACCCTTTGGCTTGAGCCGTAAGGCTCAAGATGTGGATAAGGTTTTGTTTCTCTCCTTCTTTGTGGACGGT
>NZ_JAZHFR010000132.1:0-5699 GCF_036541385.1 Comamonas sp. GCA5
GCCAGCTGCCGGCGCCCGTGCCCATGGCGGTGACGCCCGGCCCGCAGGTGCCGAGCCCGCCCGCCCTGGTGTGGAGCCTGCCGGTGGTGCTGGTGTTCCTGGCCTACACCACGGATGGCTTCGGCTTTGTGCCGCACACCGTGTTCTGGGTGGACTACCTGGCGCGCGAGCTGCACCTGGGCGCCGGCTATGCCTCCACCCAATGGGCCATGTTCGGCCTGGGCGCCGTGGCCGGCCCGCTGTGCGCCGCGCTGTGTGCCACGCGCTGGGGCTGGTGGCGCACCACCACCGGGGCATACGCCCTCAAGGCCGTGGCCATCGGCCTGCCCCTGGTCTGGGCCGGCTTTGCTGGCCATGCGGTCTCGGGCTTCATCGTCGGGGCGCTGTCGCCCGGCATGGCGGCCATCACCTCGGGCTACCTGATGCAGCTCATTGGCCCGGCGCGCCACAAGCGCATGTGGGGCTATGCCACCGCCGCCTTTGCGCTGCTGCAGGCAACGGCCGGCTATCTGATGGCCTATGTCTACGCCAGCACCGGCAGCTACCGCAGCCTGTTTGCCCTGGGCTGCACGGCCCTGGCACTGGGCACGCTGCTGGTGGCGTTTTCACGGCCAAAAACCGCACCTGCACAGATCTGACAAGCGCTGATTGCTTCTTTTTTTTGCATCTCACTGTGAACCCACCATGCAACTGTTTCTGAACACCACCTCGCCCTTTGCCCGCGTGGCCCGCATTGCCGCGCTGGAGAAAGGCCTGGCCGAGCGCGTGCAGCTGGTCTGGTCCGACCCCTGGAACCACGACCCGGCCCTGCTGGCCGTCCACCCCCAACTGCGCATCCCGGTGCTGGTGACGGACGAAGGCCAGGCGATCGCCGAATCCCTGCTGATCGCCCAGTACCTGGACCAGATCGGCACCGGCCCGGCCCTGGTGCCCCCCACGCAGTGCGCCGCGGTGCTGGCCCAGGCCAGCGTGGGCTACGGCCTGATGGAGGCCGCGTTTGCCGTGGTGATTGCGCGCAAGTACCAGGGCACCGAGGCCGATGCCAGCGTGCTGGGCCAGCGCCGCCTGGCCGCCCTGGGCCGTACCCTGGCGCAGCTGGAGCAGACGCCGCCGCGCCCCGTGGGCGCTGACTTCAGCCTGGACCAGATCACCGTGGCAGTGGGCCTGGAGTACGTGCGCTTTCGCCTGCCGGCGCTGCTGCCCGCCGATGCCTATCCACGCCTGCACGCCTGGCTGGAGGCCGCCCGCCAGCGCCCCAGCCTGCACGCCACCCGGTTTGAGTGAGGGCCTGGCCCCGGCACCGCCGCTACGGGGTGCTGTCACACCCCACCGCACTCCCATAAATCGATAGCTACTTCCGCAGGCAGCACAGGCCATCCAGTCTTTTTTCATGCCCCGTCTACTACACTGGCCCATTGCTAATTTTTTGGGATGGTCCTGTGTCTTCTTCTGTTTCTGCCTGCATTTCCCGCCGCCACTGCCTGCTGGCGGGCTTGTTCACCGCCTCGGCCCTGGGCCTGGCCGGCTGCGCCACCGCGCCTGCTGACACCACCGCCCCCGCGGCAACCCCGGAGGAACTGCAGGATGCCCTGGTGCAGCGCTTCTACCGCGCGCTGGCCGATGGTGATTTCGACCGGAGCATCAGCATGGTCTCGGCCAGCAGCCTCTCCAAGCAGCAACTGGCCGAGCTGACCCCCAAGTTGCGCCAGATGCTGGCCGGCGCCAAATCCAAGGTCGACGCCAAGGGCGGGCTGCAGAAGGTGGAGATCGTGGAACGCGTGCCATCTGCCACCCGAGAGAACGTCACCCAGCTGCGGGTGCTGGTCACCTACGGCGATGGCAGCACCCGCCGCGAACGCATGAACCTGTTCTTGGACGACGGCATCTGGAAAGTCGAAGTGTGAGTGCGTGGTGGCGCCACGGCGTCGCCTTCGGTCTGGCCCTGCTGGTCGGTGGGCAGGTCGGAGCCACTCCGCCACTGCCCGCACAGGCCGCCGCCGGCGACCTGCTGTTCCGCCAGGGCACGGAGACCATCAGCCACCTGGTGCGCGCCGTTGACACCGGCGACTTCAGCCACGTGGGCCTGCTGGTGGCACCGGCCGATCCCACCGGCCCCTGGCAGGTGCTGCACGCCACCCCGTCCGAAAAGCCCGGCCAGCCCGATGCCGTGGTGCTGGACACGCTGGACTTCTACCTGGACCCGCAACGCGCCCGGGCCTACCAGCTGTACCGGGTGCCCGCCAGTGCCCCGGCCCGCCAGCAGGCCGTGGCCTGGGCCCTGGCCCAGCAGGGCCGCGCCTTCGATCTGGTGGATGCCGGGCGCGGCCTGTACTGCACCACGCTGGCGGTGCAGGCCTGGCAGCACGGCGGTGTGGCCCTGGACGTGGCCTACACCGACGTGACCCTGCCGCTGCTGCGCGGCCGCTACCTGCTGCCCAGCGGCCTGCGGCGCGCGCCCCAGTTGCAGGCCCTGACGCCCGTGCTGCCGATCACGCCGTAGCGCACCGGCACGCCCAGGTGCTGCTGGCGCACGCCAGACCGGCACTCACATCCACGCAGCGACTGCTGTGCTTACTCTTCGTCTGCCTCGGCGTAGCAAGTTTCATAAATTTCCTTGATGGTCTTGCCATTGAAAGTCCAATAAGGAGAAGGCTGCAAAGGATAGTTATCCGGATAGCCCAGCACCTTCCTCGTCGCCGCGGTCAGTGAGCATTCCTCACCATGAAAACGGACAGTTTTAGGACCACAAACCGTCACTTGTGTCGAGGCGTCTTTAAACAACAAAACACTATGCAGGGGAATGTCCAGCTCTGTGAAATTCATCCGCGGACGGCGTTTCTTCATCGTCTCAGCCGCTTGCAAATCAGCCTGGGTCGCATCGGCCTCAATCACGCTTTCGACATCCTTGGTGGCATCTTCAACATGCAGCAACTTCAGGATCGAGATGACACGATCAGGCTCAATCCGGAAGAATTCGCGGTTCGCATTCACACGTGCATTCCCAAATGCATGGTGCAAGGCCTTCTCGACCTCTACTGAATCGTGCACACGGCAAGCGAACGCGCAGTCAAAAGGCACGGGAACTCCTGTACTGAAGAGCTGCTTCATCCGCACCTCGACTTCGTCCTGTGTGGTTTTCCCAATTTTGACCAGCCCGGGCATCGCAGGATTGGTCAGTACATACACAATTTGCAGCGCACTTTGCATGGTGAACTCCCTCTCTCAAACACCCAGATATTGTCTGCGCACATTCGCATCGCCCGCCAGCGCCGCCATGGCGCCGGACCAGACGATCTGCCCCTTCTCCAGCACATAGGCGCGGTCGGCCACGGCCTGGGCGAAGGGCAGGTTCTGCTCGGACAGCAGGATGCCGATGCCCGCCTGCTTGAGCTGCAGGATGGTGCGCGCCATCTGCTCCACGATCAGCGGGGCCACGCCCTCCGAGGGCTCATCGAGCAGCACCAGGCAGGGCTGGCCCATCAGCGTGCGCGCCACGGTCAGCATTTGCTGCTCGCCACCGCTCATGCGGCCGCCCAGGCGATCGGGCATTTCGCCCAGGTTCGGGAACAGTGCAAACAACTTTTCAGGCGTCCAGTGCGGCACCGCCGTCCCGTCGGGCCAGGTGCGCGGCGGCTGGCGGCCGACTTCCAGGTTCTCCAGCACCGTCAGCTCGGTGAAGATGCGCCGGTCCTCGGGCACATAGCCCAGGCCACGCTGGGCGATCTGGTGCGCGGCCTTGCGCGCCAGGTCCTCGCCCCTGAAAAGAATTTTTCCTTCGCGGCGCGGCACCAGGGCGGCAATGCTTTTGAGCGTGGTGGATTTGCCCGCGCCATTGCGCCCCATCAGCGCCACGACCTCACCACGCCCGACCTGCACCGACACGCCGTGCAGGATGTGGGCGGCGCCATACCAGGCGTGCAGGTCGTCGACCTGCAGCAAGGGTGTTTTAGGCTTTTCACGCCCGTCCTGCTTGCCCATGCTGCTCTCTATTTTCATCATTTCTGTGCCTCCAGCACCCAGCCCGTGCCCAGGTAGGCCTGCTGCACCCGCGCATCGTCGCGGATGGCCTGCGGCGTGCCTTCGGCCAGCAGTTGGCCGCGCACCAGCACGGCCACGCGGTCGGCCAGACCGAAGACCACGTCCATGCTGTGTTCGGTGAACAGCACACCCATCTGCCGCGCCCGGGCCAGGTCACGCGTCAGCTGCATCAGCGCCACGCGCTCGCCCGGCGCCATGCCGGCCGTGGGTTCGTCCATCAGCAGCAGTTGCGGGTCGTGGGCCAGCGCCAGCGCCAGCTCCACGCGCTTCACGTCGCCATAGGCCAGTTCGCTGCAGGGCCGGTCGGCCTGCGCCGCCATGCCCACCTGCTCCAGCAGGGCCAGGGCATCGTCCCGGCGGTGGCCGGCGGCACGCGGCCACCAGCGGAAGACGCGCCGGTCGTGCGACAGCAGGGCCAGCTGCACGTTCTCGACCACGCTGAACGAGGCAAAGGTCTGCGCGATCTGGAAGGTCCGCCCCACGCCGCGTCGCCAGATGGCGCGCGGCGCCAGCCCGGCGATGTCCTGCCCGCGCAGCAGCACGCGGCCACGGTCGGGCACCAGCTGCCCGCCGACCATGTTGAAGGTGGTGCTCTTGCCCGCGCCGTTTGGCCCGATCAGGGCCAGCATCTCGCCGGCCTGCAGCGCCAGGGACACGCCCTGCACGGCCTGCACGCCACCAAAGGATTTGCTCAGTTGTTCGACCTGCAGCAGTGTCATGCCCCACCTCCGCGCCGCGCCAGCCGGCGCCCCAGCCACTGCGCCGATCCGGCCAGCCCCTGCGGAAACAGCAGCACCAGCAGCAGCATGATGGCGCCCATCAGCGCGCGCCAGTAATCGGTGTTGCGCGCCACCGTGTCGTGCAGCCAGGTGAAAGCCGCCGAGCCGACCACCGGCCCCGCCAGGGTCTGGATCCCGCCCAGCAGCACCATGACCAGCGCATCCACGCTGCGGGTCACGCCCAGGCTGTCGGGGGCCACGCTGCCCTTGGAAAACACGAACAGCGCCCCGGCCACGCCCGCAAAGCCCGCAGCCACCACCAGGGCCGTCCACTGGATGCGGCGCACGTCCAGGCCAATCGCATCGGCGCGCACGGCGGAGTCGCGCGCGGCGCGCAGCGCATAGCCCAGGGGCGCAAACAGCAGGCGGCGCAGCAGGTACAGGCCCGCGGCGCAGACAGCCAGCGCCAGCCAGTAGAAGGCGGCGCCCTGATCGGCCCAGGCCGAGGGCCAGACCCCGGTCAGGCCGTTGCTGCCGCCGGTGACCGCATCCCACTGGAACACGATGGCCCAGGTGATCTGCGCAAACGCCAGGGTCAGCATGGTCAGGTACACGCCCGACAGGCGCACGCAGAACCAGCCGTACAACAGAGCACCGGCCACAGCGGCCAGGGGACCCAGCAGCAGGGCCGCTTCCATGGGCAGATCCAGCGCCCGCACGGCCAGGGCCGCGCCATAGGCCCCCAGGCCGAAGTACGCCGCATGGCCGAACGAGTGCAGCCCGCCCGGACCCAGGATGCAGTGCAGGCTGGCCGCGAACAGCGCGGCGATCAGCATATCGGTCAGCAGCACGGTGGCATAGCTGTCCTGGCCGGCGGCCAGCGGCAGCAGCACCAGGCCCAGCAGCAGCACGGCCCAGGCGGTGCGGCCGGCCCCCGGCCGG
>NZ_JAZHFR010000133.1:0-5636 GCF_036541385.1 Comamonas sp. GCA5
CGGCCGTGTTGCCCGCCTGCTGCCTGCGGCCTACCGCTGCGTGCGCGCGCTGGACACGGTGGAGGTCTGGAGCCGCAGCCCCGCCAGCGCCCAGGCCCTGGTCGACGACCTACGTGCCCAGGGCCTGCCGACACAGCACGCGCCCGACCTGGAAGCCGCCGTGCGCCGCGCCGACATCGTCAGCTGCGCCACCCTGTCCACCGCCCCGCTGATCCAGGGCGCCTGGCTGCAGCCGGGCACGCACCTGGATCTGATCGGCAGCTTCACCCCCGCCATGCGCGAAAGCGATGGCGCGTGCCTGCGCCGCGCCACCGTGTTCACCGACACCACCGAGGCCCTGCTCAAGGCCGGGGACCTGCTGGGTGCCATCGCCGAAGGCGCCTGGTCGACAGACCGGCTGGCCGCCACGCTGGAGCAGCTGTGCCGCCAGCAACACCCCGGCCGCCGCAGCGCGGACGAGATCACCCTGTTCAAATCCGTGGGCAGCGCGCTGGAGGACCTGGCCGCCGCCTGCCTGGCCTACGACGGCTTCTGCGCCGGCTGAGCCCACGCCAGACCGCCCCAGCCTAGCGCTCCAGCACTGCGCGCCCTAGCTTCGGGGCTGCAGGGCGAAGCCCCCTGCCCCAGCCTCGCCACGCCAGTGCCTGGGTGAGACCTGGCAGGCACACAGAAGCCACCAGACAGCCCCAGTTTGACGATCTGGCGGCTTGCCCCCTCGGCCCAACCTCCAGCCCGGCTGGCGGGCAAGCCGCACCAAGGGCAATGGGCTCCACGCACCAAGGTGCGGTGCTGCTGCCTGGCAGCCTGCCCAGCGATCGGCATGGCCCCACAGCGGACGACAGCCCCAAACACCCGGCGGCGACAGCACTGCCGCCTTCAAGCGCACCTGGGTTGCACCACCACGACCACCACGCCGAGACCTGCATCGTGTGCGGGCAAGCTGCTGCCGAGCACGCAGCGGGCCATCCCTCTGCCTCCGCCGCTGTGCCTGCCGCGATGCCATAGCAGCAGTCCCCATGCAGATAAACGCCGTGCGTTGTGCGTTGTGCGTTGTGCTCTGTGCTCTGTGCGCTGTGCGCTGTGCGCTGTGCGCTGTGCGCTGTGCGCTGTGCGCTGTGCGTTGGGCCCAGCATCACCGCACCATCCGTCTTATCGTGGCCTAGCCCAGCAACGACGCGCGTGAACAGCTCTGTTTTTGCGCATGCCGCATGCATGTCCACAGGTTGGCTCTGGCTCAAGCAGAGATTACAGGCTGCAGTAACCCATCAGCGCTGTCACCGTGCCAGCCCATTGCCGCCATGCCAACACCCGGCCCCCGCCCTGTCCCCGTGTGTACCGGCGCGCACCCTCGCAACGGCTACCATGCGGTCACCGCTTGCCCGCACCCGCCATGGCCCCGCCCTCCCAACGCCGCGTCGTCCTCACCCTCGGTCTGGCCCAGACCCTGGCCTGGGCCTCCACCTACTACCTGCCCGCCATGCTGGCCGCCCCCATGGCGGCCGACCTGGGGCTGGCCACGCCCACGGTGTTTGCCGCCTTTTCCCTGGCGCTGGGGGTGGCCGCGCTGGCCGGGCCGCACGTCGGCCAGGCCATGGACCGCTGGGGCGGGCGCGCCATCCTGGCGGCCACCAGTGTGCTGTTTGCCGCCAGCCTGGTGGCCCTGGGCCATGCGCAGGGCCTGTGGTCGCTGCTGCTGGCCTGGTGCGGCCTGGGCCTGGGCATTGCCAGCGGTCTGTACGAAGCGGCCTTTGCCACCGTGGTGCGCCTGTACGGGCAGCAGGCGCGCAAGGCCATCACCGGCATCACCTTGCTGGCCGGCTTTGCCAGCACCGTCGGCTGGCCGCTGACGCACTGGATGCAGCTGCACTGGGGCTGGCGCAGCACCTGCTGGGTCTGGGCCGGCGTGCACCTGGTCCTCTGCCTGCCGCTGTACCTGTCCCTGCCCAGCGACCGGCAGGCGCCCACGCCCGCACCAGCACCCACGGCGGAGCCTGACGGCGCACCACGCCCCCGGCTCGATCTGCGCACCGGCCTGCTGGCCCTGGTGTTTGCGACCTCGGGCTTTATCAGCAGCGCCATGGCCGCGCACCTGCCGGCGCTGCTGCAGGCCTGTGGCATCGCGGCCGGGCTGGCCCTGACGGTGGGTATGCTGATGGGTCCGGCCCAGGTGGCCGCGCGCCTGCTGGAGTTCAGCCTGCTGCGCCACCTGCCGCCGCTGGTCAACGCCCGGCTGGCGACCGTGCTGCACCCCGTGGGCGCTGCCCTGCTGTTGCTGCTGGGACCGCCCGGGGCGCTGCTGTTTGGCGTGCTGCACGGCGCGGGCAACGGCATGCTGACGATTGCCCGGGGCACGTTGCCGCTGCAACTGTTTGGCCCCCAGGGCTATGGCCACCGCCAGGGCCTGCTGCAAGGCCCGGCGCGCGTGGCCCAGGCGCTGGCCCCGTGGCTGTTTGGCGTGGCACTGACGCAGTGGCAGGGCCAGGCCCTGTGGCTGTCGGCTGCGCTGGGCCTGCTGTCCGTGGCCGCCCTGCTGGTGCTGTCGCGTCACATGGCCAAGGACTGAGGGCACCGCCCCTGCTGCGCACCGCCTGCGCCACCAGGGCTTTCAAATCCATAGCTGCTAGCGCTTTCTGGGCATGCACACAAGCCCATTTTTATGCCGAACTCAGACCGCGGCGATTTGCGCGGCGGTGACGATGACCTCGATGCGGTAGTCCGGGTTGATGGCCGGCGCAATCACCGTCGCACGCGGCGGCGTGTGCCCGGGCACGATCCAGGCATCCCACACCGCGTTCATTGCTGCAATGTCCTGCGCCTCGCGGATGAAGATCTGGCACATCAGGATGTGGGCCTTGCTGCTGCCAGCCTCGTTCAGCAGGCGCTCCACATGGCCCAGCACCTCTTCGGTCTGCACGCGCATGTCGGCGCCGGGATTGTTCTCGGGGATCTGCCCCGCCAGATAGACGGTGCCGTGGTGGATGGCGATTTCAGACAGGCGGACACCAACGTGGTGGCGGGTGACGGGGCCGGAGTGGGAGATGGTCATCGTTGAATGCGCCGCTACGATGGCGGCGAGGTGGGTGCTTGACGAAAGTGCCAAGGGTAAAGCGATTTGGCGTGCCGGATAAATTGGCCGTATTCAGGGCGTTGGGGCCAGGTGGGACGGGCACTGCCAGCTATGGCTTTTTGTAGCTGCTAGCTGCCCCACCTCTCAATGCAGCCGTCGGGTGTTCTCCCTATCAGGCATGTGACGGGCAGGCACACCCTTGTTGGTGGCTGCGCCTGCCGTAGCTTCTGGGCAAATGGCCGGGATTTCACCCCAGCGGGTGCGTCGTCTGGGTTTGGCTTCGCTCCCAGGCAAGTGCCCCAAAAAGGCGAGCCTGGCAGGCTGTCCGGCAGAACTCGCGGCGCGCCTGTGGCGCTGCGCTCACACAGCCGCCGGAAATCAGAAGAACCTCCACGCCGTGCGCAACGTTGGCGCGCACACCGGTGGCGCTGCGCTTTTTCACTGCCACATGCTGCATCACGCAGCGGGTTTGCTTCGCCGGCCGGCCGCAGCGGCGCTGCGAAACAGGTCGGCGTGGCATGCGGGCAGGCGATCACTGCGCGCCTTGGCACAGGCGCTGAGGACGGCCAGGACAGCGCAGTCCATGGAGGTGTCAGGCGGCCCCATATTTTGATAGCTGGTAGCGCTTACTGGATAAGGGCCAGAGGCCGATTTCCTTTCAAACCCCAAATAGACCCATTCACATTGCGCGGCGAATGCAAAACCGCTCGTCACCTTTCCTTACAAATACAACGCCCTGCTTCGCAATACATAGCAGTCTTCCTAGACTCGTCTGTAGGAAAAATCTTTCACTGCAAGCGAGGCAGCATGGCCAAGTTTCTCAACACCTCCGCCACCAATTACTTCCTGGAAGAACTCATCAAGGGCGCCAAAGACCGGCTGGTGCTGATCAGCCCCTTTCTCAAGCTCAACGACCGCATGAAAGAGCTGCTGGAGGACAAGAACCGCCTGAAGATCGACGTGCGCATCGTATACGGCAAAAGCGAGTTGCAGCCGCAGGAAATTGAATGGCTCAAGGCGCAAAGCTATATCCGCACCAGCTTTTGCAAAAACCTGCACGCCAAGTGCTACCTGAACGAGTCCGACGCCATCGTCACCAGCCTGAACCTCTACGAGTTCAGCCAGATCAATAACAACGAAATGGGCATCCTCATCCGCCGCGAGGACGATGCCGAACTCTACAAAGACACCTACGAAGAAGCGCAACGCATCATCCGCATCAGCGATGAAGTGCGCATCAGCATGGAACGTGTCAGCACCGTGGACGAAGCCACCGCCACCAGCGACAGCGCCGACGCCACCGACGACGAAGCCCGCCCCAACGGCAACGGCCCGCAAAAACTCTCCACCTCCCGCATCGCCCAAAAGCACGGCATGAAAACGGGCGAATGGCTGGCCAAGGCCGTGGCGGTGCAATTGCTGACTTCAGAAAACGGGCGCCATTACCTCACTCCAGCGGCCAAGCAAGCTGGGATTGAGTTTGTGGCGAAGTCCAAGTTTGGGCCTTATTTTTTGTGGCCTGAGGATTTCATCTTTTAAAAATGGATATTTTATTTAAAAAAATTTTTAGTAAAAGTTTCATCCGTACTCTTTTAAACAAAGGTATTCCTGATGAATCTTTAAAAACTATTGAAATAATAAATAAAGATTTAGATCGACCAAGTAGCGATACCCTTTTTGATTTCTTCGAAAACTGTTTTCTTGAATTATCTAAAGACAAGAACAGAATTGAATATTTCTACAAAAATACTCTAATTAACAAATATATTTTTGGGACTCACAATCCAAAAACAAGCACTGTCATTCATGAATTAAGCATTAATAAAAGCAAAGCAGATATAGCACTAATAACAAAAAGAACTTTCTCAATATTCGAAATAAAATCAGAGAGAGACTCTTTGTCAAAATTAAAAAATCAAATTGATGATTATTTTAAAGTCTGTCCTTTAGTTTATGTAATAAGTGCTGAAAAACATATAAGCAAAATATTAGAAGTCACAAACAGTAACACTGGAATTTTACTTTGCTCAAGAAATAATCAAATAACCAAAATAAGAGAAGCAGAAATTTATAAAGATCAAATCATCAAAAAAGAGTTTGTAAAAATATTCAACAAAGCAGAATCTTTAGCAATAATTAAAGATTTAAAAAAAACAAATTTCGCACAATATAACTTAACTCACATTCATGAAGAAATATCTTCATATGAATATTTTGAAATATTGAAATCATATCTAAAAATTGCTATTTCATCAAGAAATATAAATAGCAAAAATATTTTATTTGAAAATTGGCCTCCATCGCTTTACTCATTCTTAACTTCAACAAAATTAACGTCATCCGAGATAAAAAACTTTAAAAGAAATTTATTTACACCAATAAACCATTTAGAGAAGGAGCAAAAATATGACATATCTAAGCTACTACAGAGCAAAACAGAATGAACTACTAGCTGTCGGGTCCCGGATGATTACGCACGTTCTTGACGAATAAATCAGGAGCTTTCATCTTCCATTTTTTGAGTGCTTGGACTGGGGCTTCATGCCCCAGTGCCTTTTGTGGCAAGTGG
>NZ_JAZHFR010000134.1:0-5524 GCF_036541385.1 Comamonas sp. GCA5
CGGCGGCATGCGGGGCCGCGGCCGCACCGGCCGCGGGCGGCTGGCGCCACCACTGGCCGGACATCTGGGCCTCGATCTCGTCGATTTTCTGCAGGGTGGCCGTGCTGCGCGTCTCCTGGCCCAGCAGCGAGGACAGGACCTCGGCCTCGCGCTCGGCCCCAGCCTCGTGCACCTGGCCGATGGCCTGGTTGCGCTGGCGCAACTGCCGCAGCTGGGCAAACTCCTGCTGGCGGATGGCGTCGTTGCGGCGCTTGCGCGCCATGACCTCCTGCAGCGCCTCACGGGCCGTCAGACTGTCGGGGTCGGGCGGAGCGTCAGCCTCCGTGGCGGAGGTTCCGCGCACGATGTGCATGACCTTACGAAAGAAACCGCCGGATTTGCCGCTGTCTGGTTGCATGGTGCTGCGCATGAAAAACCGTGCACTGGGCACGGTCCTGAATCAATCTCCGAACATCTTCTGCTTGAGTTCGCGCCGCTGTTGCGCTTCGAGCGACAGCGTGGCGGTCGGGCGGGCCAGCAGGCGGGGAACGCCGATCGGCTCGCCGGTCTCATCGCAGTAACCATAGTCGCCAGCGTCGATCCGGGCAATGGCCTGTTCGATCTTTTTGAGCAGCTTGCGCTCACGGTCGCGTGTGCGCAACTCCAGGGCGTGCTCTTCCTCGATCGTGGCGCGGTCGGCGGGATCGGGGACGACCACGGTGTCTTCACGCAGGTTTTCTGCGGTTTCACCGGCGTTCTGGTGCATGTCCTGCTTCAGCTTGACCAGCTTGGCACGGAAATAGGCCAGCTGCACATCGTTCATGTACTCGTCATCGGACATGGCCACGATTTCAGCGTCGGTCAGTTCTTCGAGAGACTTGGTCTTCCAGTTGTTGGCGAGCTTGGGGTCGCGCTTGGTCACGATGGAAGTGGGCGCAGAAGTAATCGTTGGCATGGTCTTGTTGGAAGCGGCCTTGGTGACTGCAGCAGGGGCTGCTGCAGTGGCCTTGGTTGGTTCATGGGTCACAGTGCGGGATGGGCTGCCCGCGGCGGTCTTGGCAGCAGCGGTGCTGGACTTGGCGGCCGTTTTCTTGGCCGCCGGCTTGTCCTTCTGCTCAGCGGTGGTGGCAGCCACTTTGGTGGTGGCTTTTTTCTTGCTCGTCTCGACTGCTGTCACTTCCTGTCTCCTCACAGTACTGGCACGGCCCCGTTGACGCCCCCTAGTGGCTGGAAGCTCCCGGGTTCTTCATTAGGGGCGCGATTGTATCGGTCAGATACTGCCATGCCCCTAAAGTTGCACATAACGCACAGACTTGTCTGGTTTAGCCCTGCCCTGCGCAGTGCGATGAGGACCCGCGCGGGCCTAGACCAGGCACTGATCCAGGCCTTGGCGCAGGATGTCTTGCGGCAGGTCAATGCCGATGAAGACCATCTTGCTCTGTCGTTTTTCATCCGCGGCCCACTCGGGGCCCAGGTCGCTGCCCATCAGCTGGTGCACGCCCTGGAAGATCACCTTGCGGGTGGTGCCGCTCATGTGCAACACGCCTTTATAGCGCAGCATCTTGGGGCCGTAGATGTTCACGATGGCGCCCAGGAAGTCCTCCAGCTTGGCGGGATCGAAAGCCTTGTCCGCACGGTAGACGAAGCTCTTCACATCGTCGTCGTGGTGATGGTGGTGCGGGTGGTGGCAGTGCTCGCCATGCGCATGGTCGTGGCCGCAGTCAGGGCCGTGGCCATGGTGGTCGTGCGCATGTCCGTGCTCACAGTGGCCATGGTCGTGGTCGCAATCGCTGTGGTCGTGCGCATGGTCGTGGTCGTCTTCCTTGAGGAAATCGGGGTCGATGTCCAGCTTGGCGTTCAGATTGAAGCCACGCAGGTCGAACACCTCGTTCAGCGCCACATCGCCAAAGTGCACGGCCTTGATGGGCGCGCGGGGGTTCATGTGCTTGAGGCGGTGGATCAGCGCCTGCTTGTCGTCCTCGGTCACCAGGTCGGTCTTGGACAGGAAGATCTGGTCGGCAAAGCCCACTTGGCGGCGCGCCTCCTGGCGGTCGTCGAGCTGCTGGTTGGCGTGCTTGGCATCGACCAGGGTCAGGATGGAGTCGATCAGGTAGGTTTCCGCGATCTCGTCGTCCATGAAGAAGGTCTGGGCCACGGGGCCGGGATCGGCCAGGCCGGTGGTCTCGATCACGATGCGGTCAAAGTCCACCAGGCCCTGGCGGCGCTTGGCGGCCAGCAGTTGCAGCGCTTCGCGCAGGTCTTCGCGGATGGTGCAGCAGATGCAGCCGTTGCTCATCTGCAGGATCTGTTCCTTGGATTCGGTGCGCAGGATGTCGGTGTCGATGTTTTCTTCACCGAACTCGTTTTCGATCACGGCGATCTTCATGCCATGCGACTCGCTGAGCACGCGCTTGAGCAGCGTGGTTTTGCCCGAACCCAAAAAACCGGTGAGGATGCTGACGGGAATGAGTGCCATGGAAATACAACCTTGTCGCAATGCGCGCGCAACCGCGGCTGCGCTGCGCGGAAAGAGAAATCAAACCAGGGTGCCCAGACAGGGTGCCGGGCGCTGGAGGCGGAAAGTGTAGCCATGCCGCGAAGCACGTGGCGGCACCAGGGGCGTGTGCATTCTGAAGGTTTTTGGCAGTAAGCCCAGGCACAGCCAGCGCTGTCAGCTATGAATATTCATAGATCTTCACGCCGCTACCCGGTTTTCCAGCAGGCTGGCCATGGACGCCAGGTTCAAATCCCCCACCAGCACGCCGGTGAAGCGCCCCTGCGGCCCGTGGATGGGCACGGCAATCGTCAGGCAGAAGTCCTCGGTGGCGCTGGACAGGTAGATGGGCGAGACAAAGGGCTGGCCGCTGTCGCGCACATGCACGAAGTAGGACTGGCTGCCGCGCTGGGCGCCAGCGCCGCCGCCGCGGATGCGGCCGTACATGGCCGGGTTGATCCAGTTGGCGCAGATCTGCTGGCCGTCGGCGTCCAGCTCGAACAGCACCTCAAAGAAGGGGTAGGCCTTGAACACATGGTCCAGCGCATGCGCGTCCAGCCCGCGCGGCTCCTGCAGCAGACGCTGCAGGATGTCCAGCACCTGCACCTCCCAGCCGGACATGCTGGGGCTGCTGCTCTCGGGCTGGACCACCCGGGGGTGGGCCGCCTCCACCACGATGACGTTGCCGCCCGAGGTCTTGCCCACCTTCTTGAGCTTGGCGGCGCGCGCCGAGGCCTCCACGCTGTCCTGGGGCATGCCGGTGCTGCCGTTGACGCAGGACACGGACATGCTGGCCACGGGGTGGGCCTCGCCGTCCTCGGTGACGAAATAGCCGCGCTGCAGGTCCTCGGTGTCGTACAGGTGCCGCGCCAGGGCATGGAACTGCGCCATGGCGCGCTGCAGCTGCGGGATCAGCAGGGCCACGGGGCGGTCGAACAGCACGATGAAGTCATCGCCGCCGATGTGGCCCAGGATGCAGTCTGGGCTGCTGGCGAACACGTGGCGCAGGATTTCGGCCAGCGTGCGGATCATGGCATCGCCGCGCACAAAACCATAGCGGTCGTTAAAGGCCTTGAAATGGTCCAGGTCGATGTAGACCAGCTCCAGCATGCCGTGCTTGCGCGCAATCCGCATGTCGATGGCCTGGCGCAGCGTGGGCCCGGTCGGCAGTTGCGACAGCGGGTGCAGGCTGGCGCCGTGCTCCTGGCGCGCCAGCAGGTGGGAGACCAGCATCATCGGCTCCAGCGTGCCGATGTAGCAGCCGCGCTCGTCGACCACCGCCCAGGGGGCGGCGTCCATGCGCTCCAGGTACAGGCGCCGGGACAGGGCCGTCAGCCCGATGTTGTAGGGCAGCATGCGCTGCAGCGGCTGCGCGCCCTGGGCCACGGTGCGCAGGCCGGGCGAGAGCGCCCTACCACGGTGCAGAACGCCCACCGGATGCCCGGAATCGGTCAGCATGCACCAAGGCAGGTCGGGCGTGTCGCGAAACGCCTGGCGCACCAGCGTCAGCGGGGTCTGGATGTCGAAGGACGGCGGGGTCTCGATCACGTCGGTGATGGAAAACCGGTCCAGCCGCGCCATGGCGACCGTTTTGTCGGCCGTGGGCAGGGCCAGGCTGCCCCGCAACGGTGCATAGGCCGGCTTGGCAAACAGAAAGCCCTGGACCAGATGGATGCCCAGCGAGCGGCAGAAGGCCACGTCCTCCTGGCGCTCCAGGCCTTCGGCGACCACGATGGAGCCCAGGCGCTCGGCCATGGAGACCAGGGCCTCCAGCAGCACCGAACGCACCCGGCTGCCGCGCGCCTGGTGCACCAGGCCCCGGTCCACCTTGATGAAGTCCGAGCGCACCATGGCCAGCACCGACAGGCAGTTGAAGCCGGCGCCCATGTCGTCCAGCGCAATCCGCAGCCCCTGGGAGCGCAGCGCGTCGCAGCGCTGGGCCAGGCCAGCGGGGTCAACCTGCTCGCTCTCGACCACCTCGATCACCACCTCGTGGTGCGGTATATCCAGGTCGTGCAGCCACTGCAGGAACTGGCTGGCCCAGGCAGGCTGCAGCAGGGTGGACGGCAGCACGTTGAGGAACAGGATGGCGCCGGGCTCCAGGTCGGCCACCTTGCGCTGCAGCGCCTTGTACTGCAGCGCCACGTCCAGCGCGTCGAGCCGGCCCAGGTGGCGCGCCAGGGTGAAGGTCTCGTAGCCCGACAGCAGCTCGCCCTGGGGCGTGCGCAGCCGGCACAGGGCCTCGTGGGCATAGATGCGCCCGCCGTCGGCCAGATCGACGATGGGCTGGAAGTGCACCTCCACGTACTTGTCCATGCCCGCCTGCAGCCAGGGGTAACGCAGCCGCGTCAACAGCACCATGAAGGGCACGGCGTTGTCCAGCAGCAGGGCCGGCGATTGCTGGTCCGCCACGCGCACCACCGCCACCAGGGTCAGGGCCAGCACTTCGGCCTCGGTCTCCTGCGCCAGTTGGTCCATCACGCCCTGCAGCGCATCCGGGTGCGGCAGGCGGAACACCCAGACATTGCGCCCCATGCGCATGCCGTGCAGTCGGGCCCAGACCCGGGGAATGTGGTGACCTTCGTATTTGAGGAGCAGTTCCATGACGCCATGCCGCAGATTTGTATAAATCTGTTAAAAGCAAAATTTGCACCACCTGCTGCCGAAGAAAATGTGAGCACGTTGCGCTCATGGCGATGGATGATCCAGCGCAAAAGCACCTGAAAGTCATGAAGAATCAGCGCTGACAGCTCCTGTTCAAGGAGCATCCACCGCCCGCTCAGGGCGATTTCTTGCGTGCCCGCGGGTGGGCCTGCTCATAGGCCTGGGCCAGGTGCTGGAAGTCCAGCCGCGTATAGACCTGCGTGGTGGTGATGTTGGCGTGGCCCAGCAACTCCTGCACGGCGCGCAGGTCGCCGCTGGACTGCAGCACATGGCTGGCAAACGAATGGCGCAGCACGTGCGGGTGCACGGCGGCCGCCAGCCCGGCCTGCTGGCTGCGCTGGCGCAGGCGCAGCCAGATGGTCTGCGGCGTGATGCGCGCGCCGCGCA
>NZ_JAZHFR010000135.1:0-5475 GCF_036541385.1 Comamonas sp. GCA5
ATGGGCCTGAGGAAGCTGAGCAAGAACCGGGGTTCATTCCCCAGCGATGAGGCGCTGACTAAGTTGTTCTACTTGGCCCTGCGCAACATCAGTCAGAAGTGGACCATGCCGATTCGGGATTGGAAGGCAGCGTTGACCCGATTTACCATTCAGTTCGGAGACCGCATCTCCGTCAACTGAAGTCCGCCCCGTTTACACAAAAGTTCGGACACCCCCGATGCCGATACGAAACTCATTCATGCGGCCTCGCAATCTCGCCCATGCTCTGAAACTCAGCTCGACGAAATCTGCGCTGGCAGCTTCACGGCACTTCCACCACTTGGACAAATGGTCACGTGAGGGAATGGAATTTCAATGCCAACATTGTCAAACGCCGCTTTAATGCGCTTGTTGTACTCACGGCGCACGCCCCATTGCTCGCCCGGCAGCGTTTTAAATCGCACGCGAACAATCACGGCTGAATCGGCAAGTTCTTGCACACCAAAGGTCGACATGGGTTCGGTAATTTTCGGTCCCCACTCTTTGTCTTCCGCCAATTCAGTGCCCACTTTTTGCATCACCTGAATGGCTACGTCGACTTCCTCTTTGTAGGCGATGCCCACATCAACAACTGCATAGGCAAAGTCCATGGTGGAGTTGGTCACCGAATCAATCTGACCATTTGGAACAAAATGCACATTGCCGTGTGCGTCACGCAAACGCACATACCGCAGGGTTACATTTTCGACCGTGCCGCTTTTGCCACCCACTTCAATGAAGTCGCCTGCGCGAATCTGGTTTTCGATCAGCAGCACAATACCGGTGAAGTAATCTTTCACCAAACTTTGTGCACCAAAACCAACGGCCAAACTCACCACACCGGCAGCGGCCAGCACAGGGGCAATGGATATACCAATGGTGCCCAAGGCAATCAAAGCGCCGAGCAGCAAAATGACCACATTGGCCACGTATTTCAGCACGCGCATCAGGGTTTCGATTCGTTTTTGATCATCCAGCGTTTTGCTGCGTGCCTGTATGCGCGTACCCACGCGATCGATTGCTGCTTTTACCAAGCGCAACACAATCAGGGCAACTACGATGACCAGAAAAAATTTTGCGGCTTGCAAACCAAGGTCCAGCAGCTTGGCTGGTTCGATGTATTTGAATAGGGTTTCGAGTTGTTCGTTCATGGTGCTCCCACTGCTAAAAAGAGCCACCTATGTGTCGGTAGCTGTACACGTCATAAAGCGCCCGCACTTCTGCGCTGATGTATTGCTCAATGTCTGCCTGATCGTCGGCATTCGGGCCGGGCCGGAGTGAAACATCATCCGCGCCGTTCTCTTCGGGCAGCTCGTCGCCCTCTGTCTGGTTGTCCAGATCTGGATCTTGTTCTTCGCTCATGTAAAGTGTTTGCAGCCATCGCTATGCCTCCTTGAAAGGCTGGTTGTGGTTAGGCTGATCGACCGGTTGCCCCCGGTCAGTCAGCCGCTTTTCTTATTCCGCGTTCGAGATCGCTTCCAGGCGCTTCAGGCGCTGTTCCAGGTCGGTCGCAGCCTTCAGGGCCTCAATGCCCAGTTCAGCCAGCAGCGGATTGTTTGCCGCCGCTAGGGCCTTCACATCACTGACAAGCAAGGCGGCGCATTGCGCCGCCTTCGTTATCAGCAAGCACGGGGACGCGGCCACCACACGATCTAACAAGCGTTCGCCTTGGGATGTCATGCACCCAGGACGGGCATGGGCCATGGCTGAGTCCTTGGATAACAAGGCATCGCCCGAGGATATTGAGAGACGTATCGCGGAACACTTCGAGCGAAATCCGCCTTATCTCGATACCGATCATATCGTGCGCGACTTCCTGTCCGCGTTCGTACAGCATGCCTCGTTGTCGCCGGACGAACCCGCCGACAACGAGGACAGCGACAGCAATGAAGAAAAAAGCTCGGAATAGCGGCGATAACGATGTCGATCCCGCCCGCAGCGCCCAAATGGCTCTCGTGCGAGGACGCGACACCAAACCAGAAATACGTGTTCGCAAGGCCCTGCACGCCGCAGGCCTTCGTTATCGACTCCACGACAAGAAATTACCTGGATCGCCTGATCTGGTATTCCCCGGCCAGTCCGTTCGCGCCAGCCATGCCGACATGACGCGAAGCGTTTCCACACAAAACGGCATAGAGCCATGTTGCGTGGCTTTCCGCGCTTGCGTCCAGCTAACCCCAAAAGCGGGCGCTGGCGCAGTTGTCTGGCCACTGGCACCGGACTGATGTTTGGTTGGTTAAAAGTGCTGCCTCAGTTTGCTGGTTTCTCGCAATCCAGTTTGCTGGTTTCCAGCAAACTAGGTTGCTGCTTTCACGCAAACTAGGTTGCTGCTTTCACGCAAACTAGATTGCTGCTTTTCTGCAATCTGGAATACAGGGTGAAGCGAATCAAAGAAGCGCCGTCGGCACACCTACCCGGTTGGAGCCTGCCTACCGCTGCCCAACGCCCGATATAGGTCAAGCGCTGCGTTCTGCCGGTCCAGCAGCAGCGAAACAAACAGAGCCTGGGCCGAGAACAGGCTGTTGCGCGCGCAAATCTCAACCAGCACCGTGCTTTGCAAGCAGCTGAACACTGCATTGCCATCATCTGAGCTGTCCGCGACAATACTTTCAGTGCTCGCTCCCAGGCCGTCACGCGTAGGTTTAGTGGCGGTTTGCGCAGGCTTCTTGGAATCAAATCCTTCCTTTTGGCCACCGGGCACCCGAATCTGAAAGCCGGTCAGCATCCATGCACTGTTGCCACCCGACCGGACCAAAATAGCGCGCTGCCCCTGGTAGTCCAAGTGCAGGGGTAGAGTTACCCACCTCGATCCGGCGCGCTTCCTCCCCCTTCGCAATGGTCTGTACCAGGCCTTCTTCCAGCAGCTGGATAGCCTCTTGGCGTGTCATGCCGTCCTTGGCCTGGCGTTGCGCCAGGATGTGGGCGATCCCGCGCTTGTCATCCCTTCACACGAAGTCCACCCAGCCCAGGCCCGCGCGGTGCATGGCGCGGGCCGGCAGGATGTAGTCACGGATGATTTCGGCGTCGGACAGCGCCAGCGCACGGAAGCCGGGCACATGCTGGCGCAGTCAGGAGCGAATCGCGGCGATGGCGCGTTGCACGAAATGCAGCTTTGGCGTGGTCTGCGCCATTTCGGCCAGGACTTCTTCGACCGCCACGCGGCAGCACAGGTCGATACCACCACGCAGGCCGTGTTCCTGAATCTTGGCATCCACCAGGGCACGCCGCATCGTGGCGATCTGGTTCAGGCTGGGGGCCAGCTGCTGGTCAAACAATCCATCGTGTCCAAGCACCCCACTCGCCAGCATGCAGTCGGTGTCGTTCAGCTTGATTTCCATCTCACAGTGACCCACCAGCCACCAACAATCTAGCGCAGCATTTCCAAGTTTTTGTACCTTGGAAATGTCAAGTTTTGTCTGGTTCTCATGGGGTTGGGTTTTAAGCCGTGCCTTTGCGTTCAGTTTGTCGGTTCTTCCTGGGGCGCCCACCTTTCTTCCCGTTACGGCGGCTGGCAGCCTTGCCCTTTTTGGTTTTGGGGCCCGTGGACAACCCGCCATGCAACTTGCAGCGTCCACCGCGGTACAGGACTTTGCTTTTGCAGGGTGTGCCCTTGCGCGTCCTCGCGCCGCAGCAGTCGCTGTGGAGATGGACGGACGCAGGTTCGTGATCAGCGCTCTGCTTGCCAGGTGCTGGTGCCGGTAAGGCATGTTGTGGAGTGGTGTGGTGCATGGATGCCTCTGTCTTGCAATTGAACGTACTTGTGTGTCGTCCCATCTCAGGGCACTCGCGCTTTGAGCAGCCACCATTTCAAAAGCACGCAGTTCAGCAACCCTGGTGTCACCAGCAAACTGGTGCGTTGAGGAGCCGGTTGCGGGAACTTTGTGGTTGGCCGCGATGTGAATGGCACTGCCCGTACCCTGGCGATGCTTGCCTGGAGTGTCGATCGAGGCGGAGTCAAGATCCCGATGCTCATATGGATGGGCCAAGTGGGACCAGCGCCAGCGAACCCTACAGAGCATAGGGTTCGCTGCGGCAAGGCGGGCAGTTTCAGTGCAATCGCGACATGCACGGGAGGCGAGGAACTGCGCGAGGCTTCTGAGATGGCACGGGCGCATGCCGTGCTGGCGGCAGGCTTGGTCCGTGCCGGTGCCGTGATGTGGGCACGCTGGTATTCCGGGCTTTGGCGATAGCGTTCCGCAGCCGCGCCACGGAGCTTGGTGATTGGCTTGGTCAAGATCTCAGCCATCGTTTTCGTGCGCTTGGGGCGGCAACGAGGGCGAGGTGAACTCAGGGTGTCGGCGGCCCAACGTCGGGGCCAGGGCTGCATAAAACGCCTGGGGGGCTTCTTCAATGCAGTTGCGAAGCAGCTGGGCCACGCAGCTTTTCCACATCGGGTCTTTGCGGTGCTGGAGTGCGCGAATGACTTCCCCGGCCATTTGTTCTGCCGTCAGCGCCATCTCGGAATGGTCCAGCAGGCCTAAAGCGGCTGCGTGGGGCTGCATGGTTTGTTCAAAGCGCGCCAAGCGCGCACGCAGCTGTGCTTTACCACCCAGTAAATCCGAGCCTTGCATCCGCCCGTGGACCAGGGGAACGATCAGCACATGCATGTGCTGTGCGCTTTCATCCTTGTGCACGACCGCGCTCAGGAGGTTGGCGCTGCCAAACTCTGTGGCCATCCAGTCCAAAGCAGCTTGGAAGTACGCGGATTCGTCATCGTGGATGCCCACAGGCAGGCTGACCAAGGCCTCGATCAGGCGCACGGCATCCACGCGCAGCTTGTCGATGCCTGCTGCTTCCAGCTGTGCTTTGTAGGCGGCGTTGACCGCATCCGCCGTCTGGTGCCCGAGCAAGACGAGGTTGAGATGCTGCTGGCCTGGGGTGATGTTGGGCGTCAAAGCCAGCTCGCGCAGATTGTGCCGAGCCGCCCGCAGCGCTGCCGTGGGGCCCTTGAGCTTGGCAAAGCGCACCAGCAGGTTGGCAGGGCGTTTTCGGCGGTCCATGTGCACGCGTGCCCCTCAAATGACTCCAGCCGTGACGGGCACAGCTGGGTGGGAGAGGGCCAGCGAACGCATGGCGGAGCCGCAGTTTAGTGGATACCCAAAACGCGGCGCAGCTCGGCGACCGACCAGGCCAAGCGGTTGTTGATGCGGGCAGGGCGCAGCGGCCCCGTTTCCTTGCAGGCCCACAGGCGCAGGGTCTGCTCGGAGCGGTTGAGGTGGAAAGCCGCCGCGGCGGTGGTGATGTGGGAGCGGGTTTCTTCGTCCAGGCAGCCTGCCATGCAGACCACAGCACCAGTGCCTGTGTTGATACGCGTGGAATCGCTACCACCGTGGAAGCGGGCGTGTCCGAATTTTTGTGTAAACGGTTCGGACTTCAATTGACGGAGATGCGGTCTCCGAACTCAATGGTAAAGCGGGTCAGCGCAGCCTTCCAATCCCGGATGGGCATGGTCCACTT
>NZ_JAZHFR010000136.1:0-5442 GCF_036541385.1 Comamonas sp. GCA5
CTGCTGCCAGTCGCCGGTCGGGCCCTCGGGCGGTGGCAGGGCCTGCCAGGCTGCGGCGTTGCGCGCGCTGGCGGTGTGCAACTGCTGGAGCTGGTCGTGCAGCCCCGACTGGCGTTGCTGTGCGGCGGCGAGGGCGGCTTTGGCGGCTTCGCCCTGTTCCTTGCACTGTTCCAGCGCCGCCTCGGCAGCGTCCAGCGTGGTCTGTGTGGCCGAGACATCCAGCGCCTGGTAGGCCGCCACGGCCGGGTGCTCCAGCGCGCCGCACAGGGGGCAGGCGTGGCCGGGCTCCAGGGCCTGGCGGTGCGCCTCCAGGCTTTGGATGCGGCGCTCCTGCTCCAGCAACTGGCGCTTGTCGGCCACCACGTCGCGCTGGGCGGCGTAGCGCTGGCGCAGGTTGGCCAGGGCCGCCGTCTGTTTGTCTAGCTCGGCCGTGCCGGCCGCGAGGGCGGTCTCCAACTGTGCCTGGTGCTGGGCGTGTTCGCGCCGGGTGGCGGCCAACGCCTGGCGCTGTTCGGCCTGGGCGACCGCTTGGAGCGCGGCTTGCCAGCGTGTACGCAGCTCGGCCAGGCTGGCGCTGCCGTGCTGGGCCAGTAATTGGTGCAGCGCCGCCGTGGCGGCCTGCAGGGCGTCGCTGGCGACGGTTTCCGCCTGCGCGGCGGTGTGCAGCTGGGCCGTTTGCCCCGCCAACGTGCGCTGCAGTTGGTCCACGTCGGCGCCGTGCTGCGCGGCGCTGCGCTGCTGCGCGGCCTGCTGTTGCAGGGCATGCTGGCGCTGCTGCAGCAGGGCACGCCAGCCGCCCAGGTGTTCGCCCAGCTGGGCATCGGCGGCATGCTGTTGCTGGTAGCGCTGCAGCTCCTCCATGGCCGCCTGCAGGGCCTGCAGCTGTTGCCGGGCGGTGCTGGCTTCGGCTTGCGCCTGTTGCGCCGCATGCTGGTGCAAATAGGCCTGCAGCGCTTGCTGGTCGAGCAGTGATTGCTGCAGTTTTTGTAGTTTCTCCTGCGTCTGGCGGTGCGCGTCCAGGCTGTGCTGCCAGTGCTGGTGCAGGGGCAGCAAGCGCTGCGCGGGGGCATCCTGTTCCAGGCGTTGCAGCGCGTCGTGGGCCTGGTGCTGGGCCTGCTGGGCCTGCTGCTCGGCCGCGGTGGCCTGCTCCACCGCCTGCTGGGCGCTGGCGCATTGCTGCAGCCAGGCGTGGTGGCCCTGGGCGGTGGCCCAGGCCGTCTGCGTCTCGGCCAGCGCGGTGTGCAGTTGCTGGTGGCGGGCTTGCAGTTCCGCGCGCGCTTCCGGGGCCAGCAGCTGTAAGCCATCGGCCTGGGCCTGGGTGCGCGCCAGGGCCTCGCGCGCCTCGCGGGCACGCTCGAACACGGCCTGGGACAGCTGGCCGTAGATTTCGGTGCCGGTCAGCTCTTCCAACAGTTCGGCACGGTCGTTGGCGTTGGCGTTCAGGAAGGCGGCAAAGCCGCCCTGGGCCAGCAGCATGGATTTGGTGAAGCGCCCGAAGTCCAGGCCGGTGATCTCTGCGATGCGCCGGGTCTTGTCCTTGCTGTGGGTGGTCAGGATGTGGCCCGCGCCCGTGGCGGCCTCGATCTGGGCCAGCTCGACCTTGGGCGGCTGCAGCGCACCGTCGGCCTTGTCGCGTGCGCGGCGCTGGCTCCAGAAGGCGCGGTAGACCGTGGATTGCACCTCGAACTCCACCTCGGCCAGGCAGTCGGCCGTGTGGCGGGTCATCAGTTCGTTGCTCTGGCCGCCCACCGCGTTCAGGCGCGGGGTCTCGTGGTACAGCGCCAGGCAGATGGCATCCAGCAGGGTGGACTTGCCGGCGCCCGTGGGGCCAGTGATGGCAAACAGGCCGTTGTCGGCAAACGCGGGCTGGCGAAAGTCGATCTGCCATTCGCCCTTGAGGGCGTTGAGGTTCTTCAGCCGCAGGCTCAGGATCTTCATGCCGTACCTCCGGCGTGCAGTGTGGCCAGCAGGCTGTCATAGCGGGCGCGCAAGGCCGCTTCCAGCTCGGCCGGCAGGGTCTCCTGGGCCAGGCGGCGCGCAAAGACTTCGCGTGGTGACAACTCGTGCAGCGAGGCGGCATCCTCGGCCCACAGGCCTGGCGTGGCCGTGCCGCGCTGCCGCTTGACGCGCAGCACCTCCAGCGGCAGGTCCTGGACCATGGCCTCGATGCGCGGGGCCAGATCGGGCAGGTAATCGTCGTCCTGCACGGTGACCTCCAGCCAGGCCGGGTGCTCCGCCGTGCCCTGGGCGGCCAGCGCGCGCAGGGTGGCGGGCAGGCTGGCCAGGTTGCCGCTGGCCGAGACCAGGGCCTGGCACACCGGGGTGGGCAGCGGCGTGACCGAGGACAGGCCGTCCGCGCCCAGCTCGACCAGCAGCACCTCCTTGGTCTGCCGGGCCTCGTCGAAGCCCAGCGCGATCGGGGAGCCACTGTAGCGGATGTGTTCCAGGCCGCCCACCTTCTGCGGCTTGTGGATGTGGCCCAGCGCGATGTAGTCGGCCGGCGGGAAGGCGGTCGTGGGAAAGGCCTCGAGCGCACCCACGTAGATCTCGCGCACCGATTCGTTGCTGCTGGCCCCCACGGTGGTCAGGTGGCCGGTGGCGACGATGGGCAGGCGCACGCCGTGCGTCTGCAGGTGGGCGGCCTGCCGGGCCTGCGCCGCGGCATAGACCTGGGCATAGGTGTCCTGGATGGCGGCCTGCAGGCTGCGCTGCTTGTCCTGCGCGCTCTGGCCGGCCTGGCTGTGCAGCACGTCGCGCGGCCGGATGAAGGGCAGGGCGCAGACGATGCAGCCGGGCTGGCCGCTGGCGCGCTGTGGCAGGGTGACCAGGTGCTGTGCGGCGCTGCCGGTGTTGGCGATCACGGTGGTCTGCAGGTGCTGCAGCAAGGGCAGGCTTTCGCCCAGCACGCTGACCGAATCGTGGTTGCCGCCCAGCAGCAGCAGGGCCACGTTCAGGCGGTGCAGCTCGGCAATCAGGCGGTAGTACAGCGCCCGGGCGTAGCTGGGCGGGGTGCCGGTGTCAAAAATGTCCCCGGCGATCAGCACGGCATCGACCTGCTGCACCTGTACCTGCTCCAGCAGCCAGTCGATCAGGGCCGAGTGCTCGCGCTCGCGGCTGTGGTTCATGAAGCTCTGGCCGAGGTGCCAGTCCGAGGTGTGCAGCAGGCGCATGGGAAGGGGGAATCCAAAAGGGGCAATCACGGTCGATGCTATCAACCTCCTGCCCCCGCAGCACCGTGCGGGGGCGCATTTCGCCGCGTGGGCCTGCGGATCGGACGGACGCACCGTCACCCTCAGCCTGTCACCTGCAGGACGCGGCGGCCGCGTTCCAGCCGCGCCTGCGGCACGTGGGCCCAAGGCCCGCGCCAGCACCGGCCGGGCCTGCCGGGCGGTGCGGCCCAGGTGTTGCGCTGCACGATGTGGTTTGCCCTAGGGGCGGCATTTCCTGGGGCAGACCCGCAAGGCGGGCGGCACGCCGCGCCGTAGACTGCAGTCATGTTCCACGGACGATGACCAGGAGGCAGGCATGCAGCGACGGACTTGGATGGCAGCGGTGGTGGCCATCACCCTTGGCATGGGCACGGGGGTGGCGCAGGCGCAGGGCGACGCCTTTCCGAACAAACCCATCACCCTGATCGTGCCCTACGGGCCGGGGGGTGTGACCGATGTGATCGCCCGGGCGCTGGGGGCCAGCATGGGCAAGACCCTGGGGCAGACCGTGGTGGTGGAGAACAAGGCCGGGGCGGCGGGCGCCATGGGCGTTGTGGACATGCTGACCGCCCGCCCCGATGGCTACCGGTTGACGCTGGCGCCGGTGGGCATCTTCCGGCAGCCCTACATCCAGAAGGTGGCCTATGACCCGGTGCGCGACCTGACCTACATCGCCAGCTTCATGACCTACGACTTCATCCTCACCGTGCCGGCCAGCTCGCCCATCCGCACGCTGCAGGACTATGTGGCCTGGGCCAGCCAGCACCCGGGGCAGATGAGCTATGGCACACCGGGCAAGTTCACGGCCAACCACGTGGCCATGGCCCTGCTGGAGAAGAAGACCGGCATCCAGCTGAACCACGCCCCCTTCAAGGGCGATGCGGACGCCATCAGCGCCCTGGCCGGCGGGCACATCCAGTCGGCCATTTTTGCCAACAGCATCCTGCCGCAGCTGCAGGCCGGCAAGGTGCGCGCCCTGGCCACCGCGGCCGACCGCCGGCCCGAGGCCTTTGCCGATGTGCCCACCTTCCGCGAGGCGGGCTATGGCTTTGACGTGCCGTCGCCGCTGGGCATTGCCGGCCCCAAGGGGCTGCCGCAGGAGGTGGTGCGCAAGCTGGATGCCGCCGTCAAGGCGGCGATGAACGACCCCGGCTTCCAGCAGGTGGTGGCCAACTACGGCATCCGCACCGACTACCGCGACCACCAGGCCTACGCGGCGTTCGCGCAGCAGGCGTTTGCCGAGGAAAAGGCCATCGTCCAGGGCATCGGCCTGGATTGAACGCGGCGCGGACGGCCTCAGGCCACCCGCAGGCGGATGCACTGCTGCACGGGGTCCAGCTCGCAGGCCAGCACGGCGCGCTCCTGGCCGTTGAACTGCAGCGCCGTGCGCAGGCGCTGGCCGTCGCCGCTGACCAGCTAGGCAATGTCTTCGGCGCAGATGCGGCGCGCGGGTAGCGGCAAGGGGCCCGCCGGGCCGTGGACTTCCACGGCCACGGGGCCGTCTTCGCCAAAGATGTGCAGGTATTCGGGCAGGGTGGCGGTGGCGTTCATGGGTACGGCTTGGGTGGTGAGGGGGATCGCCACCATAGAAAGCGCGGGCCCTGCCTGTCCAGCGACGCGGTCAAACGCCGTGCAGCCCAGACCCGGGTCTGCGCCGGGCTTGATGCAGCGCAGAGGCCACGCCGCTGGCGCACGGGTGGTGTGAAAACCAGAGCGCCCAGCGCGCATCAGTAGTGCGTTTGCTGCAGTTTTCGATGGAGAACCGAGCACTGGCGTGCGCAGGCAGCTACCAAAAAAAAGCCCCCGAAGGGGCTGGTGGGTGCGCGGTCTGGGTGGGCCGGCCTACATGCGGAACACGTCCAGCGTGCGGCGCAGGATGCCGGCGTTGGTGTCCATGTGCTGCGCGGAGTGGGCCGATTCCTCGGCCAGCCGGGCGTTGTCTTGGGTGACGGCATCCAGGTCGTTCAGGGCGTCGTTGACCTGGGCAATGCCCTGGGTCTGCTCGCGCGTGGCGGTGACCACGCTGTGGATCAGGGCGCTGACCTGGGTGACGGAGTTGACCGCCTGGTGGATGGTGTGGCCGGCCTGCTGCATGTGGCGGGCGCTCTGGTCCATCTGCTCGCTGGACTGCGCGATCAGCTGGCGGATCTCGCCGGCCGCCTGCGCGCTGTGCTGGGCCAGGGCCCGCACCTCGCCGGCCACCACGGCAAAGCCGCGGCCCTGTTCGCCGGCG
>NZ_JAZHFR010000137.1:0-5436 GCF_036541385.1 Comamonas sp. GCA5
GGCACGGCGGCACGGCAGCGTCACTCGGGCCGCGGTGGCTCCCGCAGGTGGCGGTCCTGGCGGCAGGCGGCCAGCGGTTTCGCCGTGGCCGAGAGGATGTGCGTCACCCGCTGGGTGCGCGCATCGGCCACCACGCGCAGACAGGCGCAGCCATGGCCGTAGAAACCATTGGTGCGCACCCATTGCGCCTCGGTGAAGCTGGGCCAGTCGCCCTCGGCCTGGGCGCCGCCCTGGCTGCCCACGGTCCAGCGGCCATGGCGGTCGTGCAGCCAGGCATTCCCCGGTGTCGGGTTCTGCCACCAGCCACAACGCAGTTGTGAGGCCGATGCTGCCGCCTGCGTGCCGGACAGCCCCGTGATCCCCAGCAGCGCGCACAGCACCCACGCGCGCAGTGCGCGCGCCTCACCGGTATCACCCATCATTCACTCCTGGTGTGCGATGGAGCGTTCGCCACCACACCCCATCCACCACCGCAGCACCGGCAATGCCGACGACATAGGCCAGCAGGTCCAGCGGATCAAAGCCATTGCCCAGCACCAGATAGGCCAGCGGGTGGGCACGCAGCGCCTGCATCCAGGGGGCCTGGTAGAGCTGCAGCAACTCGACCACGAAGGCGATGGCCAGTGACACCACCACCAGCCGCCCGGGCGCGATGGCGGGCCGCACCCAGGCCACGCACAGCAGCACCACCCAGGCCCAGAGCGCATCGCCGGGGTAGTTGCCCCACACGGCGGGCAAGGGCAGATAGCCCCGGCGCGAGGCCAGGCCCACGGCGATGACGGCCAGGGCCAGGAGGGTGAGGAGCAGGCGGGAGCGGGGACAGGCAGGGGCAGCAGAGGACGGCATCACGGCAAGGCGCAGTCGGCCGGCAAGGAAAAACCGCGATGGTAGCCGCTCAGCGTGCCGCTGGCGGCGGCGCTTCAATCAATGTGCGCGCCCGAGTCCTGGACCACCTGCTTCCAGTGCGCCAGCTCACCCGGCAGCATGGCCTTGAAGCTCTGCGGGTTGGAGTCCACGCGCTCGGCGCCCAGGGTCTTGAAGCGCTCCGCCATCTCGGGCTTGGCCAGCACCGCCTGGACGGCCTGGTACAGCTTGTCCACGATCGGCTGCGGCGTGCCGGCCGGGGCAAACAGCCCGTACCAGCTGGTCACCGCCAGGCCCTTGCCCAGCACGGGAATGTCGGGCGCCAGCGAGGTGGGCTTGTCCGCCGCCACGCCCAGCACGCGCAGCTTGCCGCTGGTGACGAAAGGCATCACGCCCGGAAAGCTGCCAAAGGTCATGGGCAGCTGGCCGGCCACCACATCGGTGGCGGCGGCCGAGGCGCCCTTGTAGGGCACATGCAGCAGGTTCAGGCCTTTTTGCTTCTTCAGCATCTCGCCCAGCAGGTGGTTCAGCGTGCCGTTGCCGGCCGAGGCGTATTCCACCTTGCCCGGGTGGGCCTTGGCATAGGCCACCAGCTCGTCCAGGCTCTTGGCCGGGAAGTTCGGGTTGACCACCAGCAGGTACGGCGCCACGGCCAGCTGCATCACCGGCGTGAAGTCCTTGATCGGATCGAACGGTACTTTGCTGTAGAGCGCCGGATTGATGGTGTAGGCGCTCTGCGCCGTCACCAGAAAGGTGTAGCCGTCGGCCGCGCTGCGCGCCACCTGGCCCGTGCCCAGGTTGCCGTTGGCACCGGGGCGGTTTTCCACCACCACGGGCTCGCCCAGGCTGGTGCCCAGGCCCTGCGCCACGGCCCGGGCAATCACGTCGTTGGCCCCGCCGGGGGCCTGGGGCACCACGAAGGTGATGGGTTTGGTGGGCCAGCTGGCCTGGGCCAGGGCGGCGGTGCCGGACAGCGACAGCAGGGCGGTGGTGGTGGCCATCACGGCCTGGCGGCGGGAAAACCGTATGTGCATGATCATGGAGAAATACGTTGATGGATAGACGTCAAGGTCGAAACCCAGATTGTGCAAACGCTGACAACGTTGAACCATGGTGAAAACACGCCGGTGCTGTCCATGCTTTCAGCCACAAGACAGTCTCTGTAGCAGTCGTTCAATCGCTTGCACAGGGGAACAACTGTGCTGCCTGCAAGTTGCCACCAGCGCTTGCGCATGCACCATGCGTAACTCGACAGGCACCTTTTCCAGGCCGAGAGCGACAGCCAGAGCAAAGCGGTGCTGACCTCCCTGAAGTTTCACCAGCGAGCCATCACGATCCAAAGCAATGCCGATTTCCCGGTCTGCTGGTTCACATAAGCGTTGTGACACTTCCTGATTGGAGAGAAGGCCATGCGACTTCACCGATTGATAAAGCGCGTGGAAGCGCAAAAAATAGCCATCCACCTTGTCCACCGTGTCTAGCCTGACTTGTTGCCGCACCACAGGACACTGCAGCCCCAGTGCATCCACCATGTGCGCATACGCTGGTGTGCGTCGGAAATCCCAGTCCACAGCCATCAGATCCTGGACTTCCTTGAGTACGTTCAACCGACCGATGTCTTGCCGCGCCGGTGCTAAATCGCCATGAGCCAGGAAGAAATCGCTGGTATGCACACGCCGACTCCCTAACTGCAGCCAGTCGGCCATGAAGTAGCCAATCCGTGCCAACGGTACCTGGACCAGCAACTCTTTACCCATGCACTGCTGCACCCACACTGGGTGCAACGCCAAGCCAGCAGTCCCCGCTTCGCCCCTCCTCACCGCCCATAGCTGCGTACGCAGCATGCCTGCCAGTATCCACTGCTGACCCAGCACATGGCGCATGGCTTTGGCGGCAGCATTACGCCGGTTACGCTGCTGTCGGTCAAGGACCGTTAGGTGCGCTGCACCAATTCGCTTCACATCCACCATCTTCACCTCCTCACAGCAGCACCAGCCCCGGTGGCAGGCTGTCGCCCAGGCTGCGCCGCTGGTCCTCGGCATCCATGGTCACCACGCTGTCCACCAGCGCCAGCCAGCGCGCAGGCGCACCGGCGGCGCGCATCTTGTCCAGCACCTGGGCGCGCACGGCATCGGGCAAATCGCGCGCGCGGTCGCCGGTCATGCGGGCCATTTGCACCGCGGCAAACATCGCCGTTTCGTGCTTGCGCCAGTCCTGGGCCAGCGTGGCATCCAGGAACTCCTGCGCGGCCTCGGGCGGCATCACCAAATGGGCATTCGCCGCCAGGGATTGCCGCGCCGCCAGGCGGCCGATGGCCCACCAAGTCTGGGGCGAGGCATCGGGACGCTGCAGGCGCTGCAGCATCCACTGGCCCATCTCCTGGCGGTACTGCCAGGGCACGGCCTCCATGGCGGCCAGCAGGCGCAGCATGTCGTCGTAGCTGCCGTGGCTGCTCTTGCCACCGTTGCGCTGCGTCGCCTGCTGCACCGTCTTTTGCATGGCGGCGGCCACGGCCTCCAGCACCTGCATCTGCTGGGCTTCGTCCAGGCCCGCGGCCACGCGGCGCCAGAACACCCACCACTCCGTCCAGTTGGCCGGGTCCCTGGCGTGCCCCAGACCGGCGGCGTACAAGGCCCAGACCTGGGTGATGCGCCAGGCGTCCAGCTCGGCGCCGACGCCGGGGCGCAGGCACCAGCCGGCCAGGTTCAGCCACACGCGCTCATGGTCGGCCGTGCGGCGGCGGCGCTTGGCGCGCGCCAGCAGGGCGTCGAACAGGGCACGCAGCAGACCCAGCTCCCAGCTGTCGCGCGGGCCCAGCAGCTTTTCCAGGGCCGGGCGCAGCTGGCGCACGTCCTTGGCGCTCACGTCCTGGGCCTGGGTGCCAAAGATACGGTCGATCAGCGCCACGGCGGCCGGCAGCTGCGTGGCCAGGGGTTGCAAGCCTTTTTGGCCTTCTGCGCTGGCTGCATCAGCGCTGGCTGCTATCGTTTCCGATGGTGCCACCGCCCCGCGGGTGTTGAAGGGCAGCAGCCAGGACTGGGCCGCGTCGGCCACGCCGTCCTGCACGCGCAGGCAGCGCACCTCGAGCGTGCCGACCTCGGTCATGCGGGCTTGCAACTGCACTTCCACCTGGGCCTGGGCCCGGCCTTCGGGGGCGGGCAGCACGGTGGCGATGGGCGGCAGCTCCACCCAGCCCTCGCCGGTCACTGCGGTGATCTGCCCGGCCTGCGCCACGGGCTGGCTGTGGCTGTGCGCCAGCAGGTTGAAGCGCACGGCCTGGCCCAGCTTGAGCGCAAAGCGCCGCCCCGACAGCACCAGGCGCACGCCCTCTTCCGTGCCCTTGGGCAGCAGGCACAGGGCCTGCGGGGCAGCGCCGGCGGGCCCCGGCAGCAGCAGCCAGTAGCTGCGCGCCGAGCCACCGCCGATGCGCGGCATGGTTTTGATAGCTGTAGGCGCGCTCTGGCTATGCGCCAGAGGCTGATTTGATGCAGATGCCTGCGCGGGCGGTGGCGCTTGCAGGCCCAACCCATAGGCCGCTGCGCCGCGCGCCACGGCCCAGTCGGGGTGCGGGTTGTGCAGCACGCGCACCGGGCGGCCACGCCAGCCGTCCAGCAACTGCGTCAGCCGCTGTACCAGCGCATGGGCATGGAACACGCCGCCGTTGAGCAGCACGGTGTCGGGCAGCGCCCCGTCGGCGTGCTGGCGCAGGAACTGCGCCAGGTGGCGGCTGATGGCGGCATCCGCCGGGTACGGCAGGCCAAAGCCGCGCAGCGCGCCCTGGCGCCGGGCGGGCAGCGCATCGATCGGTGCGGGTGGCAGAAAGCCTTCTACCACCCACTGCTGCACCTGGGCGCGCGTGAGCGTGGCGGACTGCGCCTGGGCCAGCAGCTGGCTGCCGCCGCCCAGCAGGGTGATGCGCACCTGCTCGGGCGCCCCGGCGGCCAGCAGCTGTTCCTTGGCCACGCGGCAGCGCTGCACCAGCTGCGCAAAGCGCTGCGCGGGCAGGCGCTGGCCGGCGCCGGCAAACGCGGCCTCCAGCTGGTGGGCCAGGGCCAGGTCCATGTTGTCGCCGCCCAGCATCAAGTGCTCGCCCACGGCCGTGCGCGTGAGCAAGGGCAGGCCGCCGTCGGCCGCGGGGTCGACCCGGATCAGGGTCAGGTCGGTGGTGCCGCCGCCCACGTCCACCACCAGCACCAGGCGGCTGTCGGCCAGCTGTGCGGCCAGTTGCGGGCCCTGCAACAGCAGCCAGTCGTGGAAGGCGGCCTTGGGTTCTTCGAGCAGCTGCACCTGCGGCAGGCCAGCCAGCTGCGCGGCCTCCAGCGTCAGCGCGCGTGCGCCCTCGTCGAACGAGGCGGGCACCGTCAGCACCACGCTTTGCTGCGCCAGCGGGGCCTGCGGGTGGGCCTGGTCCCAGGCGGCGCGCACATGGGCCAGGTACGAGGCCGAGGCCGCCAGTGGCGAGACCTTGGCCACCTCGTCGCCCGCGCCCCAGGGCAGGATGGGCGCCGTGCGGTCCACCCCGGTGTGCGACAGCCAGCTTTTTGGCACTGGCCACCAGCCGCCCGGGCACGG
>NZ_JAZHFR010000138.1:0-5347 GCF_036541385.1 Comamonas sp. GCA5
AACCGTCCACAAAGAAGGAGAGAAACAAAACCTTATCCACATCTTGAGCCTTACGGCTCAAGCCAAAGGGTGGGTCAGTTTGAGATGGAAATTGCGGGTCAGTTCTGCGTGGAAATCAACAACATGGCCCCGATGCCGGGCCCTGCGACAGCGCAAAGCGCGCAATGCTGTGCACCGGGCGGGCGTTCTGACCGGCCAGCACCGAGCCGAACCAGTCCACCCACAGGTCCTCGGCCTTGCGCTGCACAGGCTCGGGCACATCGTCCCAGCGCAGCTGGGCGGCAAAGGTGGCCAGGGGATGGATCTGGATGGCAGTTTCTTGCTTCATAAGTTCTCCAGTGGAGGCAGGGCTTGCGATGACTGCTATGTTTTGTGCATCAGGCATCAGGCATCAGGCATCAGGCATCAGGCATCAGGCATCAGGCATCAGGCATCAGGCATCAGGCATCAGGCAGCGGCCAGCGCGGCGATCTGCTCGGCGCTCCAGCCCAGCTCGGCCAGGATGCTGGCGTTGTGCTGGCCCACGGCGGGAATCGGGTCCATGCGGTAGTCGAAGGCGCTGTTCACGCCGGGTGGCAGCAGGGCCGGGACCTCGCCTGCGGGCGTGTCCACGGTGCGCCAGCGCTGGCGCGCCTGCAGCTGCGGGTGCTGCCACAGGTCGGCCATGTCGTTGACGCGGGCGTTGGCAATGCCGGCGGCCTCCAGCCGCTCCACCACCTGCGCGGCCGTCAGCGCGGCAAAGGTCTGCAGGATCAGCGCCTGCAAGGCTTCGCGGTGGGCGTTGCGCTGGGCATTGCTGTCAAAGCGGGCGTCGGTGGCCACTGCGGGCTGCTGCAGCACGGTGTCGCAAAACGCCTTCCATTCGCGCTCGTTCTGCAGGCCCAGCATCACGGTCTTGCCGTCCCCGGCGACGAAGGGGCCGTAGGGGTAGATGCTGGCGTGGCTGGCACCGGTGCGCGGCGGCGGTGGCGCGCCGTCGTAGGCGTAGTACAGCGGGTAGCCCATCCATTCGCCCATGGCTTCGAGCATGGACACGTCGATGTGGCTGCCGCTGCCCGTCTTGCCGCGCAGCAGCAGGGCCGACAGGATGTTGGTGTAGGCGTACATGCCCGCCGCAATATCGGCCACCGAGATGCCGGATTTGCTGGGCGTCTCCGGCGTGCCGGTGACCGACAGGAAGCCGGCCTCGCTCTGGATCAGCAGGTCGTAGGCCTTCTTGTCGCGGTAGGGGCCATCGGCGCCATAGCCGCTGATGTCGCAGACGATGAGCTTGGGGTTGTGCGCCTTCAAGGCCGCGTACGACAGGCCCATGCGCGCGGCCGCGCCGGGCGCCAGGTTCTGCACCAGCACGTCGGCGGTCTTCAGCAGTTCCATCAGCGCATGCTTGGCCTGGGGCTGCTTCACGTCCAGCGCCAGGCTTTCCTTGCTGCGGTTGATCCAGGTGAAGTGCGAAGACTGGCCGTTCACGCGCTGGTCGTAGCCGCGCGCAAAATCGCCGCTGCCGGGGCGTTCCACCTTGATGACGCGCGCGCCCAGATCGGCCAGCTGGCGCGTGCAGAACGGTGCGGCCACCGCATGTTCCAGCGAGACGACGGTGATGCCGTCCAGCGGACGGGGGCGTTCAGAGAGTGCCATGTCGGATGTCCCCCGGTGCTCAGAAGGAACGGGGCAAGCCCAACAGGTGCTCGGCCACGTAGGAATAGATCAGGTTGGTGGAGATGGGCGCCACCTGGTACAGGCGCGTCTCGCGGAATTTGCGTTCCACGTCGTACTCGCAGGCAAAGCCGAAGCCGCCGTGGAACTGCAGGCAGACGTTGGCCGCTTCCCAGCTGGCCTTGGCCGCCAGGTACTTGGCCATGTTGGCCTGGGCCCCCATGGCTTCGTGCCGGTCGAACAGCTCGCAGGCCTTCCAGCGCATCAGGTTGGCGGCTTCCAGCTCGATGAAGCTCTCGGCAATCGGGAACTGCACACCCTGGTTCTGGCCGATGGGGCGGCCAAACACGTTGCGGTCCTTGACGTACTGGGTCACGCGGTCCATGAACCAGTAGCCGTCGCCGATGCACTCGGCGGCGATCAGCGTGCGCTCGGCATTCAGTCCGTCCAGGATGTACTTGAAGCCCTGGCCCTCCTGGCCGATGAGGTTCTCTGCGGGGATCTCCAGGTCCTCGAAGAACAGCTCGTTGGTCTCGTGGTTGACCATATTGGGAATGGGGCGCACGGTCATGCCCTTCTTTTCCGCTTCGCGCAGGTCGACCATGAAGATGGACATGCCTTCGCTCTTCTTGGTCACCTCGGCCAGCGGCGTGGTGCGCGCCAGCAGGATCATGAAGTCGCTGTGCTGGATGCGGCTGATCCACACCTTCTGGCCGTTGATGACGTAGCGGTCGCCCTTCTTCACGGCGCTGGTCTTGATCTTGGTGGTGTCGGTGCCGGTGGTCGGCTCGGTCACGCCGATGGACTGCAGGCGCCATGCGCCCGAGGCAATCTTGGGCAGGTACTTCTGCTTTTGCGCCTCGGAGCCGTGGCGCAGCAGCGTGCCCATGTTGTACATCTGGCCGTGGCAGGCGCCGGAGTTGCCGCCGCAGCGGTTGATCTCTTCCATGATCACGCTGGCCTCGGTCAGGCCCAGGCCGGAGCCGCCGTACTCCTGCGGGATCAGCGCGGCCAGCCAGCCGGCCTCGGTCAGTGCGTGGACGAACTGCTCGGGGTAGGCGCGTGCCTCGTCCACCTTGCGGAAGTACTCGTCGGGGAAGGCCTGGCACAGGTCGCGGATGGCGTCGCGGATCTCGTGGTGGTTGTGGGAGAGGGTTTTTTCGATCATGGCGGTTTCAAGCGTTTTTGGCCTGCAGCGCTTGTCCGGCAAGCGCTGGCAGCTCCTGTTTTGGATGTGTCAGGCCAGGGTGGCGGTGGCCTGCATGGTCAGCCAGCCTTCGTGGTCCTGGGCCCACAGCTCGATGGTCTTGCCGTCGGCCGAAGGCTTGCCATGCACGCTGAAGGCGTGCAGGTCGAAGGTGGGGCGCACGGCCTTGAAGCTGAAGCTCTGCACCTGGGCCTGGGGCAGGCTGCGGCGCAGCAGGTCGATCAGCAGCGTGGCGATCAGCGGGCCGTGCACGATCAGCCCGGGGTAGCCTTCCACCTCGGTCACGTACTTGCGGTCGTAGTGGATGCGGTGGCCGTTGAAGGTCAGCGCCGAGTAGCGGAACAGCAGCACATCGTCCGGCGTGATCACGCGCGACCAGCTTTGCTGGCCGTCCAGCGGCGGGCGCACGGGCACGGGGGCCGCATCCCCGGGCTGCGCGGCGGCGCGGTAGACGATGTCGTGCTCCTCTGTCAGCGACACGCCCTGGGCGTTGCGGAACTGGTGCTCCACCAGCACGAACAGCAGCTCGCCCGAGCGCCCGGCCTTGTGCGTCACCGAGCGGATGGTGGACACGCGCTCCACCGCCTGCCCGACCTGCAGCGGGTTGGCCGTGTCCCAGCGCAGGCGCCCGCCGGCCCACATGCGGCGTGGCAGGGGCACGGGCGGCAGAAAGCCACCGCGTTGCGGGTGGCCGTCGGGGCCAATCTCGCTCTGGCGGGCGTGCGGCAGAAAGTACAGCCAGTGCCACAAGGGCGGCACGGCCGTGCCGGCGTGTGGGGCGGGGTCATCGCGGTCCAGCGTGGCCGACAGCGCACGCAGCGGCGCGGCGGTGACGGTGTCGGGCGTGGTCTCGGACTTGCCTTGCCAGGATTGCAGATGGGCCAGCAAGGCAGGGTCGATCTGGGGTGTCACAGCGTGGTTCATGCGGCGTTTTCTCCATCAGGCACGCGGCCTGGAGCAGGGGTGTTGCCGCCATCTTCTGGCGCCGCCAGGCTTTCTACAATCACAGCTTTTGGGAGCAAGCCTTCGGTTTTTCAAAAGCTAGGCGCACCCTGGTACTAACCCGGAATCACCATGCGCCTTGAATTGAAAGACTTCCAGCTGTTCCTGCAGGTGGCCAAAAGCGGTAGCCTCACCAAGGCGTCGGAGCAATCCCACCTGTCACTGGCGGCCACCAGCGCGCGCATAAAGGCTATGGAGGAAGAGGCCGGCATGCCTTTGCTGATTCGAGAGGCTCGCGGCGTGCGCCTGACGCCGCCGGGCGAGGCCTTCCTGTTCCACGCCCGGGCCATGCTGCAGCAGGCCCAGCAGCTGCAGTCCGAGTTGCAGGAATACGGCGCCGGCCTGCGCGGCCATGTGCGGGTCTTTGCCAACACCACGGCGGTGACGGAGTTCATGCCCGACATCCTGGCCGCCTACCTGATGGCGCACCCGCACATCAGCGTGGACCTGCAGGAGCGCCCGAACGCCGCGATCGCCAGCGACATCCGCGAAGGCCGCGCGGACCTGGGCATCATTGCCGGCGAGGTCGACACGCACGGCCTGCGCAGCCTGCACTTCAGCACCGACCGCCTGGTGCTGGTGGCGCCCAGCGATGCGCGCTGGCAGGGCGTGGCTGCGGTGGCCTTTGCCGAGGTGCTGCACGAGCGCTTCGTGGGCATGCACCGCAGCAGCACGCTGCAGACCTTTCTGAGCCAGATCGCCCAGCAGTTGGGGCAGACGCTCAAGCTGCGCATCCAGGTGTCGAACTTCGATGCCATGTGCCGCATGGTCGCGGCCGGGGTGGGCGTGGCGGTGGTGCCGGAAAGCGCGGCCCTGCGCAGCACCGCCGATGGCCAGCTGTGCCGCATCGCGCTGAGCGACGCCTGGGCGGTGCGCCCGCGCTACATGCTGGTGCGCGAAGGCGTGGCGCCTGCCAGCCATGTGCAGGAACTGATGGCCGCTGTGCAGCGCCACCACGCGGTCCCGCCCGCCTGAGTCAGCGGCGCTGGGCGCGGTCCACGGACCACAGGTAGTTCATTTCGGCGCAAAAGGGCTGGGCGCACAGGGCGCGGCCCTGGTACTGGCAGCCGGCGCGGTTGCAGAACAGCGATTGCTCGTTGGCGTTTTTCTGCTGCTTGCGGCCCTGTCCTTCGGCCTGCGCCTGGGCCATCAGCAGCCAGGGGTCGGTGGCCTTGTGCTGCAGCATGGCCTGCACCTCCTGCGGCACCAGGTGGGCGGGCAGATAGACCGAGGCCGCCTGCGCACTCTGCACGGCCTGGGCCAGGGGCTGAAACTCCAGCTGCAGGATGGCGCTGGTGCGCATGGCCTGGGCGGCGGCTGCGGCCGGCGTGCCGGGCAGCACCTGGGGCTGCATCACCAGGCCCATGCTGCCGCTGCTCAGCTGCTGCACGCTGCCGGCAACGGCAGCTGCAGCAGGCCCGCCAGGCTGGGCACGCCTGCCGGGTGGACGGCCCCGCCCAGGCGATGGGCAGCGCAGCCCCGGTG
>NZ_JAZHFR010000139.1:0-5316 GCF_036541385.1 Comamonas sp. GCA5
CCCAGGCCACCCCGCGAGCCCGGCGCCCGCAGTCACCCAGCCTGCGCCTGCCGCCCCGGCCGCCGCCGTGGTCGAGAAGGCCGACAAGACCGAGAAGGCCAAGGAAGGCCCCTCGGCCCACCAGCAGGCCGTCGACGCGGTGGAAAAGGCCGTGCTGGCCTGGGCCAAGGCCTGGGAGCAGCAGAACATCAACGCCTACTACGCGGCCTACAGCCCCCACTTCGATCCCCAGGGCGGCACCCTGGCGGCCTGGAAGCAGGAGCGCAAGGACCGCATCGTGGGCCGCGACGCCATCACCGTGGCGGTGCGCAACGTGAAGGTCACGCTGGACGGCGACAAGGCGGCAGCCAGCTTCCAGCAATACTACGCCTCCGGCAGCTACAAGGCCACCACACGCAAGACCCTGCGCATGCAGCGCGAGAGCAACCAGTGGCGCATCGTCCGAGAAGAAACAGGCCGCTAATGTCCCGCGATCCGATCCGTAGCCCCTTGCCCACCCTCCGCCCGCGCTGGCTGGCCACCTGCCTGGCCGGCGCCGCGCTGGCGGGCAGCCTGGGCTGGACCTCCACCGCCTGGGCCTCCTCACACGCCCAGGAGCTGGCGCGTGCCGAGCAGCGCCTGGTCGCCATCCTGGCGCAGATCGAGCGCCGCGAAATCAACGCCGCCCTGCGCGCCGTGGCCGAGCTGACCGAGGAGGTGCCCAACTTCCGCGCCGCCCAGTTGCTCTACGCCGACCTGCTGCGCATGCGCACCGGCAGCGGCCCCATGGGCGCCCAGCTGGCCCAGACGCAGACCACGCCCAGCATCAGCAACCGCAGCGTGGCCGACCAGAGCATTGCCCCGCCCGAGTTCTTCCAGGGCCTGCAAAGCGAGCTGCAGCGCCGCCGCCAGGCCGCGGTCGACCTGCCGCCACCGGGCATGATCCCCAGCAACTTCCTGCACCTGAGCCCCTCGGTGCGGCATGCGATCGCCGTGGATGCCAGCCGCTCGCGGCTGTACGTGTTCGCCAACGGCCCGCAGGGCATGGAGCTGATCTCCAACTTCTACGTCACCGTGGGCCGCAACGGCGTGCACAAGCGCGCCGAAGGCGACCAGCGCACACCGCTGGGCGTGTACTTCGTCGGCCGCCAGATCCCTGGCGAGAAGCTGCCCGAGCTCTATGGCAAGGGCGCGCTGACGGTCAACTACCCCAACGACTGGGACCGCCTGCAGGGCCGCACCGGCAGCGGCATCTGGCTGCATGGCGTGCCCTCCGACCAGTTCGCGCGCGTGCCCCAGGCCAGCGATGGCTGCGTGGTGCTGTCCAACCCGGACATCAGCTTCCTGATGGAGTCCATCGACCGCCGCACGCCGGTGCTGATCGCGGAAAAGCTGGACTGGGTCACCCCGCAGTGGACCACCCAGCAGCACAAGCAGGACAGCTTCATGCAGGGCCTGGAGCAGTGGCAGACGGCCTGGCGCCAGGGCGACACGCAGCGCCTGTCGGCGCTGTACAGCGCCGAGCTGGCCGGGGCCGAGCCGCTGAGCAAGCGCCGCAGCCGCCTGTCCTCGTACGGCCCGCTGGCCAACCTGGCGATCGATGACATGTCGGTCTACAACTGGCGCGAGGCCGCTGGCGAGATCCGCATCGTCAACCTGCATGTGGCCACCAAGGGCGGCAACAGCCCCACCGTGCGCCAGTACTGGCGCAAGCAGGACGGGCGCTGGCAGATCTTCTCGGAAGACGTGCTGAGCTGAGCACCACGCGCCGCCGACACCCCGCAAAAAAGCCCGCTCGCATCGCGCCAGCGGGCTTTTTTTGTGTCCGGCTCCAGGGCCAGGGGCTGCTCAGGTCTTCATGCGCTGCACCAGGCGCTGGCTCTGGGCGTCCAGGCCCACCAGTTCCACCGTGCAGCCATGCTGCTGCAGGCGCTGCACCACCTTGTCCAGGGCGCCGACGGCGGTGATGTCCCAGAAGTGCGCGCCGCTGACGTCGATGCGCACCGGCAGCCCAGCCACGGCACGCACGTCGAAGCTTTCCACCAGCGCATCGGCCGAAGCAAAGAACACCTGCCCGCTGACCCACCAGGTGCGCGCCCCGGTGGCCGGATCATCCGCATGGCGCACCTGCAGCATGTGCGCCACCTTGAAGGTGAAGAACACGCCCGACAGCAGCACCCCGGTGATCACGCCCGCCGCCAGGTTGTGCGTGGCGATGGTGATGACCACCGTGGCCAGCATCACGCCGCTGGACAGGCGCGGGTGGCGCACCAGGTTGCCCAGCGACTTCCAGTCGAAGGTGGAGGCCGAGACCATGACCATGATGGCCACCAGGGCCACCACCGGCACCTGCGACACCCAGTCCTTGAGCGCCACCATCAGCACCAGCAGGAACACCCCGGCAAACAGCGTGGACAGGCGCCCGCGACCGCCGTATTTCACATTGCCCACGGCCTGGCCGATCATGCCGCAGCCGGCAATGCCGCCGAAGACGCTGGAGGCCATGTTGGCCAGGCCCAGGCCCGTGCATTCGCGGTTCTTGTCGCTGGGGGTGTTGGTCATCTCGTCGACCACGGCGGCGGTCAGCACCGACTCCAGCAGGCCGACCATGGCGATGGCCAGTGCCGGCAGCAAGATGATGCGCAGCGTCTCCAGGCTGGCGGGCACCGCGGGCAGGCCGAACTGCGGCAGCGCCTCAGGCAGCCGGCCCAGGTCGGCCACCGTCGCCACGGGCAGGCCCAGCAACGCCGCCAGCACGGTCAGCACCACCACGCAGATCAGCGGCGAGGGGATCAGGCCGAACAGCGTCAGCCCCAGGCGCTGGCCCAGCCACGGCAGGCCGTAGATCAACAGCAGGCCCAGCGCCAGCAGGGCCCAGGTGGGCGCATTCGCCCCGTGCAGGTGCGGCAGCTGGGCGGCAAAGATCAGGATGGCCAGCGCATTCACAAAGCCGGTGCGCACCGAGCTGGAGACAAAGCGCATCAGCACGCCCAGCTTGCACAGGCCAAAGACGATCTGCAGGGCCCCGGCCAGCAGGCCGGCGGCAAACAGGTAGGGCAGGCCGTGCGCCGCCACCAGCGGTGCCGCCACCAGGGCCACCGAGCCTGCCGCCGCCGACACCATGGCCGGGCGCCCGCCGAAGATGGCGATGACGATGCTGATGACAAACGAGGCGAACAGCCCCACGGACGGATCGACCCCAGCGACGAAGGAGAAGGCGATCACCTCCGGAATCAGGGCGAAGGTGGCAACGGCGCCGGCCAGCAGTTCGCGCGGAATGCTGGGCGCCCATTCCGCACGCAGGCGGGCAAGCAGGGGCAAGGACATGGACAGATGCAACGAGCGGGGGCGGTGGGCGGAGCGTGACCTGGTGGTCACCCACAAAAAAGGAGCTGCCAGCGCTGGATATGACTGAGTTTCAGAGATAAAACCATCTGAAACCCTTTGCATACCAGCGCCAGCAGCTCCTTTTCAAGAAGCGTGCCGGGACGGATTCCACCCCGGCGTTCCGGCATTCAGGCGATCAGGCGCCGCAGCACTTCTTGAACTTCTTGCCGCTGCCGCAGCTGCAGGCATCGTTGCGGCCGGGCTGGTCGCCCTTGACCACGGCCTCCACGCGGGGGCCGATGCTGCGCCACAGCTGGCGCAGGTCGTACACGGCCCAGATGGCTTCGCCGAACGCGTCCAGGCGCTCCTGGCTGGTGGAGGCGGGGCCTTCCTCGGCGTACAAGTTCAGCGCGGGCTCGCCGTCGTCGTCCTCGGTCAGGTCGACCACGAATTCCATGGCCGCATCCAGCATCTGCGCGGCTTCCTTGTCGCGCGGGGCGGCCCATTCCTCGGCCCAGTTTTCCACCACGAACATGAAACCCAGGGCCCAGACCTGGGCGAAGGACGGGATCTCCTCATCGGCCAGCTCGGCACGCTCGGCCTCGGGCAGCATCAGCACAGCGCCGCGGGTGTCCATGACTTCGGGCTGGAAGGCGGCCTCGTCCTGCAGGGACTTGATTTCGGTGTCCAGTTGGGTGCGCAGCTCGGCCATGCGCAGCGCGGCCAGTTCCAGGAAACGGGCCTGCTGGGCATCGTCCAGGAAGGCTTCCAGCTTGGGCAGGGGCTGGCCTTCGGCCACGCTCAGCGCCTCGCCGTCACCCAGCAGCATGGGCAGCCATTCGGTGGCGGGGATCTCGCGGCGGGTGCAGACGATGGCCGCCAGGAAGCCGTCGCAGAACTCCCACTGGGGGATTTCCTCGGCGCGCTCGCGCATGGCTTCCAGCATCGCGTCCAGCTCCTCCAGCATCTCGGTGCTCAGGGCGGATTGGGGTTCCAGGGTGTCAGGGGTATCGGTCATGGGACGGTGTCGGTGTGCGGGGGGAGGGCCGGGGCGATGGCAGGGCCGTCGCGGGGGCCGGAAGGTGGCGGCATGCGCAGGCATGCAGCGCCGTTGCCGCGCAGTGTAGCCCGCAGGCCAAGTCCGCGTCGCGCACCCTGGCGTTGTCGACCCGCGCGCAGCCCCCGGCGAACAAGGCACAATCGCCGCACCGACCACCGGCCTGCCTGCAGGCCCCTGTTTTTCTGGACCGACTGCCTGTGCCTGCTTCCGCAACCGCCACCGACTACGACGCCTTCCTCCACGCCCACGTGCAGAGCCAGCCGCACAGCGTCATGCGCTACGACGTGGACGGGGAGAGCCTGTGGGTCAAGCGGGCCGGCGCCACCGTGCCGGGCTGGCGCCTGCGGGTGCTGGGCGCGGCCGCCAAGGCCTTGCGCATGCCTGTGCTCACCCCCGTGCCCAACCCCGGTGGACGCGCGGCCATGGCCATCGAAGTGGCGCGCCTGCAGGACCTGCAGCGCCGCGGCCTGCGCGTGCCCACCGTGCTGGCGCACTGCGCCGACGGCTTTGTCATGCGCCACCTGGGCGCCCCCGGCCAGGAAACGCCCAACCTGGGCAATGCGATGGAAGAAGCCATGCCCCGCGGCGCCCACGCCGTGCTGGCGCTGTGGAAGCAGGGCCTGCAGGCGATTGCCAAGGTGCACAAGGCCGGCACCTGCCTGAGCCAGGCCTTTGCGCGCAACCTGGTGCGCTGCCCCGATGGCGTGATCGGCTACATCGACTTCGAGGACGACCCCGCCGCCCACCTGCCCCTGGCCGTGTGCCAGGTCCGCGACGCCCTGTGCTATGCCCACTCCACGGCCTGGATCCTGGCGCAGGCCGGGGCGCTGGAGCCGGCACGTGCGCAGTGGAAGGCCTGGGTCAGCACCCTGTCGCCCGACGCGCGCGAGTTGCTGCACGCCTCCATCGCGCGCATGGCCTGGGCCGGCCGCCTGCCCGACAGCCGCCGG
>NZ_JAZHFR010000013.1:0-68178 GCF_036541385.1 Comamonas sp. GCA5
CGCCGCGTGCAGCACGGCGCTGACCGGACGCGGCCAGGGCTCGCGCAGCGGCGGCCGGCAGCAGCCAGCCGTTGCCCACGCCATCGCTGTTGAACACGCACACCTCCAGGTCGCGCGCCAGGGCATGGTGTTGCAGGCCGTCGTCGCAGACCAGGATGTCGGTGTCGGGGTAGGCGGCCAGCAGGGCGCGGGCCGCATCGATGCGCTGGCGCGCCACAAACACCGGCACGCCGCTGGCGCGGGCCATCAGCAGGGGTTCATCGCCCACCTCCTGCGGACGCGCGTCGGGCGTGGCCTGGCGCACATCCTGGGTGCTGCGGCCATAGCCGCGCGAGATGATGCCGGGGCGCCGCCCGCGGGCCTGCAGGTGGGCCACGGTAGCCAGGGTGACCGGGGTCTTGCCCGCGCCACCGGCAATCACGTTGCCGATCACGACCACGGGCACGCCGGGGTGCTGGGGCCGGCGCAGGCCCCAGGCATACAGCGCACGCTGCAGGCCGGACAGGACGCCGTACAGGCTGGCCAGTGGCCGCAGGGCCCAGGCGGCCAGCCCGCGGTGGCGCCAGATGGCGCGCAGCCGGTCCGAGCGGGTGCCCTGGTGGGCGGGGGCGGGCATGCGGCGGGCCTGGCTTATTTGCCCGCTGCGGCGGACTGGGTGGCGAAGGTGATCTGGGTCAGTCCCGCGCGGCGCGCGGCTTCCATGGCGGAAATCACCGACTGGTGGGGGGCGGCCGCATCGGCGCTGATGATGACGATGCTCTCGCCACCCGCCGGAGAGGCACCGGCCAGCGCACTGGCGATGGCATCCACCGAGCGGTCCTCCAGCGCGGTCTTGTCGACCGCGTAGCGGCCATCGGCGGCGATGGTGATGATCACTTCCTTGGGGCGGTTGCGCATCTGCTCGGCGTCGGCAGTGGGCAGGGTCAGCTGCATTTCGGTGAACTTGCTGAACGTGGTGCTCAGCATCAGGAAGATCAGCACCACCAGCAGCACGTCGATGAAGGGGATCAGGTTGATCTCCGGCTCTTCCGTGCGTCGGGGGCGAAAGTTCAGTGCCATGGCCAGCCCTGCCTTATTTGCTGCGCAGGCGGTTGAGGTGGCGCACGAACTGCTCGCTGGACAGCTCCAACTGCAACACGTAGCCATCGACGCGGCTGCGGAAGTAGCGCCAGAAGATCAGGGCGGGAATGGCCACGATCAGGCCGAAGGCGGTGTTGTACAGCGCGATCGAAATGCCGTGTGCCAGTTGGCCGGGGTTGCCCGTGCCCATGGCGCCCGCGCCCGACTGCGAGCCAAAAATCTCGATCATGCCGATCACCGTGCCCAGCAGGCCCAGCAACGGGGCGGCCGAGGCGATGGTGGCCAGCGCGCTGAGGTATTTTTCCAGGCGGTGGGCCACGGCGCGGCCGCTGGATTCCATGTGGGCGCGCAACTCGTCTTCTGTGCTTTGGGGGTGGGCGTGCAGTTGCTGCAGGCCGCTGGCCAGCACCTCGCCCAGGGCGCTGTTCTGGGCCAGTTGCTGCACGGTGTCTTTGGACGGCAGGCGGTCCTTGGACACGGCAATCGCTTCGTCCAGTAGTTGGGGTGGTGCCACGCGCGCGGTCTTGAGGGATATGAAACGCTCAAAAACCAGGGCCAGGGCGAAGATAGAACATGCAATAAGAGGCCAGATGGGCCAGCCAGCGGCCTGTATGATCGACAGCAACTTTTTCTCCCGTGCGTATGTGGTGTGCGTGCAGCCGCGCATTATCGCGCAGCCCCTGCGTCGCGCAGTGGTCGCAGCGGTGGATTCCGTGCAATTCGCTGCGCCGCCCAGTCTGCACCGGATTACCGCGGCGGGCTGTTAGTTTTCTGCATCCGCCGGATGTTTGTGCCCATGTCCCTCTTTGACCGTCCCTCCGTTGCCACCGCCACCGCCACATCCCGTGTCTGGGAGGTGGGTGCTCTGTGCCGCGCGATTGCCGACAGCCTGGAAGCGCGTTTCAACCCCGTGAGCGTGCGCGGTGAGATCACGGGTTTTTCCCGCGCGGGCAGCGGGCACTGCTACTTCAGCATCAAGGACGTGGCCGGGCAGTTGCGCTGCGCCATGTTCCGCCGTGCCGCCTCGGCGCTGGACTTTCTGCCGCGCGATGGCGAACTGGTGGAGGTGCGCGGCAAGCTGGGTGTGTACGAGCAGCGCGGCGAGCTGCAACTGATCGTGGACAGCCTGCAGCGTGCCGGCCAGGGCGCGCTGTTCGAGCAGTTCCTGCGCGTCAAGGCCCAGCTGGAGGCCGAGGGCCTATTCGACGCCGCGCGCAAGCGGCGCCTGCCGGTCATGCCGCGTGGCATCGGCCTGGTGACTTCGGCCGGCGCGGCCGCGCTGCACGATGTGGTGACGGCGCTGCGCCGTCGGGTGCCGCACATTCCGGTGCTGCTGGTGCCCTCGCTGGTGCAGGGGGCGGAGGCGCCCGCATCGATCAGCCGGGCCCTGCAGCAGCTGTACGGCCTGGCACGGCGCCAGGGCGAGCCCGGGGTGCCGCCCATCGATGTGATCCTGCTGGTGCGCGGCGGCGGCTCTATGGAAGACCTGTGGGCCTTCAACGACGAGCGCGTGGCCCGCGCCATCGTGCAAAGCCCGGTGCCCGTGATCAGCGGGGTGGGGCACGAAACCGATTTCACGATTGCCGACTTCTGCGCCGACCTGCGCGCGCCCACACCCACGGCCGCGGCCGAGCTGGTGGCGCAGCCGCGCCAGGTCTGGCTGGAGGGCTTGGCCCTGGTGCAGCAGCGCCTGCAGGATGCCGTGCTGCGCCACATCGACCGGCAGGGACAGAGGCTGGATGCGGCCACCCAGCGCCTGGGTCGGCCCAGCCAGCACATGGCCCAGCAACGCCTGCGGCTGTCGCAACTGGGCCAGCGCATACGCTATGGGATGCTCATGAAAGTGCAGCGGCAGGCGCAGGTCTATCAAGCGCTGGAGGCTGATTTTTCTCAAAAAACCCATCGCCAGCTGCAGCGCCATCGCCAGCGCCTGGAACAACTGGGCTTGCGGCTGGAGCTGCTGAATCCGCAGCGCGTGCTGGAGCGCGGCTACAGCGTGCTGACCACGCCCAGCGGGCAGGTGGTGTCGCGCGTCGGCCAGGCCCCGGTGGGGGCGGCCTTGAAGGCCCTGCTGGCCGATGGCAGCCTGGACGTGACAGTGACGCAACCCAAGCTGCTGTGAGCGCCACCGCAGGCTGGGTCCGTGTCACCCGTGTGCCGGGCGGCAGGGGCTGGCCGGGCTTGGTGCCAGGCTGTGGCCTGCTTTGGCTTTGATAGCGAAGGGATTTAAGTTTTAGCTGCACGCCGCCGATCTTCTTCCTACAATGGCTGACACCGCAGGTAGTTTGCGCCACGTCAAAATACACGCGCCCCTTCTCCACGCTGCGCGCAATGTGCAGTGCAGCTTTTCTTCTAACTATTTGAACCACGACGAGGATTCAGCATGGAACACACCCTGCCCCCATTGCCTTATGCGATCGATGCCCTGGCCCCCCACTACAGCCAGGAAACTCTGGAGTACCACCACGGCAAGCACCACAATGCCTACGTGGTGAACCTGAACAACCTGCAAAAGGGCACAGAGTTTGAATCCATGTCCCTGGAAGAAATCGTCAAGAAGTCTTCCGGCGGCATCTACAACAACGCAGCCCAGATCTGGAACCACACCTTCTTCTGGAACTGCATGGCCCCCAACGGTGGCGGTGCACCCACCGGCGCGCTGGCCGATGCCATCAACGCCAAGTGGGGCAGCTTTGATGCCTTCAAGGAAGCCTTTGTGAAGTCGGCCGTGGGCAACTTCGGTTCGGGCTGGACCTGGCTGGTGAAGAAGGCCGACGGTTCCGTGGACATCGTCAACACCGGCGCCGCAGGCACCCCCCTGACCACCGCCGACAAGGCCCTGCTGACCGTGGACGTGTGGGAGCACGCGTACTACATCGACTACCGCAACCTGCGTCCCAAGTTCGTGGAAACCTTCCTGAACAACCTGGTGAACTGGAAGTTTGCCGAAGCCAACTTCGCTGCCTGACGTTAGCCTGTCATCGCAGACCGTGAGGTCGGTCAAGCCCGCTGGTGAAAGCCCGCGGGCTTTTCTTTTACCGCCCTGGTAGATTGCACAGGGGCAAGCACAAAACCCTGTGTGCGTCCATCAGGTCTTATAGAAGACTTTTTCGCTAACTCTTCTACAAGACTTGCGAAAAACTGTGGATCAACGGTTAGAATTTTGCATAGTGGGAGTCCGCTTCAGTCATGCGAAATTAACTGTGGCTTCAGGCACAGGCAAGACCGCTGCGCGCAGTGGGCAACCCGGTCGGGAGCAGGCGACGAAGGCCTATCCACATCCCAGCAATCCATTGAGCCAAAAGCAAGAGATGACAACACAGCAATCCACCATCATCTACACCCTGACGGATGAAGCGCCCCGTCTGGCCACCAGCGCATTCCTGCCCGTCGTGCAAGCTTTCGCTTCCACTGCTGGCGTGAATGTCGAGACCAGCGACATTTCCGTGGCGGCGCGTATCCTGGGCGAGTTCGGCGACCTGCTGCCCGAGAACCAGCGTGTGCCTAACACCCTGGCCGAACTGGGCCAGCTGACGCTGACACCAGAAGCCAACATCATCAAGCTGCCCAACATCTCGGCCTCCGTGGCGCAGCTGCAAGCCGCCATCAAGGAGCTGCAGGGCAAAGGCTACGCCATCCCCGATTACCCCGAGAACCCTGCCAATGACGCAGAAAAGGCCATCAAGGCCCGTTATGGCAAGTGCCTGGGTTCGGCCGTGAACCCCGTGCTGCGTGAAGGCAACTCCGACCGCCGCGCACCTGCTGCCGTGAAGAACTACGCCAAGAAGCACCCCCACTCGATGGCCGAGTGGAAGCAGTGGTCGCAGACCCACGTCTCGCACATGCACGAAGGCGACTTCTACCACGGCGAAAAGTCCATGACCCTGGACAAGGCCCGTGACGTGAAGATGGTGCTGGAGACCAAGTCCGGCCAGTCCATCGTGCTGAAGGAAAAAGTGGCGCTCAAGGACGGCGAGATCATCGACTCGATGTTCATGAGCAAGAAGGCGCTGTGCGACTTCTACGAAAAGCAGCTGGACGACTGCAAGGAAGCCGGCATCCTGTTCTCGCTGCACGTCAAGGCCACGATGATGAAGGTCTCTCACCCCATCGTGTTCGGCCACTGCGTGAAGATCTATTACAAGGAAGCCTTCGAGAAGCACGGCAAGCTGTTCGACGAACTGGGCATCAACGTGAACAACGGCATGTCTACGCTCTACGAGAAGATCGAGACGCTGCCCGCCTCCAAGCGCGAAGAGATCATCCGTGACCTGCACGCCTGCCAGGAACACCGTCCTGCGCTGGCCATGGTGGATTCCGCCAAGGGCATCACCAACTTCCACTCGCCCAACGACATCATCGTGGACGCCTCCATGCCCGCCATGATCCGCCAGGGCGGCAAGATGTGGGGTGCCGACGGCAAGCCTTACGACTGCAAGGCCGTGATGCCCGAGTCGACCTTTGCCCGCATCTACCAGGAGATGATCAACTTCTGCAAGTGGCACGGCAACTTCGACCCCCGCACCATGGGCACCGTGCCCAACGTGGGTCTGATGGCGCAAAAGGCCGAAGAGTACGGCTCGCACGACAAGACCTTCGAGATCCAGGAAGACGGCATGGCCAACATCGTCGATCTGGCCACCGGTGAAGTGCTGCTGTCGCAGAACGTGGAAGCCGGCGACATCTGGCGCATGTGCCAGGTCAAGGACGCGCCGATCCGCGACTGGGTGAAGCTGGCCGTGACCCGCGCCCGCAACTCCGGCATGCCCGCCGTGTTCTGGCTGGACGCCTATCGTCCGCACGAAGCCGAGCTGATCAAGAAGGTGCAGAAGTACCTGAAGGACCACGACACCACGGGTCTGGACATCCAGATCATGAGCCAGGTGCGCGCCATGCGTTACACCCTGGAGCGCGTGGCCCGTGGCCTGGACACCATCTCGGTGACTGGCAACATCCTGCGCGACTACCTGACCGACCTGTTCCCCATCATGGAACTGGGCACCTCGGCCAAGATGCTGTCCATCGTGCCGCTGATGGCCGGTGGTGGCATGTACGAAACCGGTGCCGGTGGCTCCGCGCCCAAGCACGTGCAGCAGCTGGTGGAAGAGAACTTCCTGCGCTGGGACTCGCTGGGTGAATTCCTGGCGCTGGCCGTGTCGCTGGAAGACCTGGGCATCAAGACCGGCAACGCCCAGGCCAAGCTGCTGGCCAAGACCCTGGACCAGGCCACCGGCAAGCTGCTGGACGAGAACAAGTCGCCATCGCGCAAGGTCGGCCAGATCGACAACCGCGGCTCGCAGTTCTATCTGTCGCTGTACTGGGCCCAGGCCCTGGCGTCGCAGACCGAAGACGCAGGCCTGGCGGCCAAGTTCGCGCCCCTGGCCCAGGCCCTGGCCGAGAACGAAGCCAAGATCGTGGCCGAACTGGGCGCCGTGCAAGGCAAGGCGGCCGACATCGGCGGCTACTACCAGCCCGACCTGTCCAAGCTGGACGCCGTGATGCGCCCCAGCGCCACCTTCAACGCCGCAATCGCTGCGTTGGCCTGAGGGTGAGGCCGGCCCGCTGAAACTGTTCGGCGGGCCATGAAAAAAGAGCTGCCAGCGCCTGTGTGGGCTGGCAGCTCTTTTTTTGTGGAATGCTGGGGCGGTGTGCCTCAGGGCTTGAAAGGCGCGCCGGTCAGCTTGGCGCCGGCCTGGATGTGCTTGGATTTGAACCAGCCCTGGTTCATCTCCAGCACGAAGCGCACGGGCTTGGCCGAGCAGTGCGAGTTCTCGTCGTGCGGCTGCATGTCTGCCAAGTTGACAATCGTGCCATCGTCGGCAACGAATGCCGCGGTCAGCGGGATCAGCGTGTTCTTCATCCAGAAGCACTGCACGGCAGGTTGCTCGAACACGAACAGCATGCCTTCGTGCGCCGGCATGCTCTGGCGGAACATCAGGCCGTGCTGGCGATCGGCAAAGCGCTGGGCCACCTGGGCATCGATGCGGTACATGCCGGCGCGCAACTCGGTGCGCGGCAGGTGCATCTGGGGTTCGTTCGAGGACTGGGCGTGGGCGCTCAGCGTGGCGGACAGCCAGGCCATCAGGGCCCAGCCAAGGATGCGTCGATGGGGCAATGCGTTCATGCGGCTATTGTGCAGTGTCATGCAGGCGCCTGCGCAAGCCTGGAGCGCGGCGCAAGCTCCCCTAGAATAAACCCGCCACACCATGCAAGCCCTGCATGGGCCTTGGAATCAGAGCCCGGAGACCGCCTTTTTATGAGCACCACCACCCACATCCAGATCCCTGCGCACGGCCAGAAGATCACGGTCAATGCGGACATGTCGCTGAACGTGCCGCTGCAGCCCATCATTCCATTCATCGAAGGCGATGGCGTGGGGGTGGATGTCACGCCGGTGATGCGCAAGGTGGTGGACGCGGCCGTGGCCAAGGCCTATGGCGGCGCGCGCCAGATCCAGTGGATGGAGGTCTATGCCGGCCAGAAATCCACCCGCGTCTACGGCCCCGACGTGTGGCTGCCCGAGGAGACGCTGGATGCCGTGCGCGAGTACGTGGTGTCCATCAAGGGCCCGCTGAACACGCCCGTGGGCGGCGGCATCCGTTCGCTGAACGTGGCGCTGCGCCAGGCGCTGGACCTGTACGTCTGCCTGCGCCCGGTGCGCTACTTCAAGGGCGTGCCTTCGCCCGTGCGCGAGCCCGAGAAGACCGACATGGTCATCTTCCGCGAGAACTCGGAAGACATCTACGCCGGCATCGAATTTGCCGCCGGCACCGACAAGGCGCGCAAGCTGATCGACTTCCTGCGCGACGAGCTGGGCATCGACAAGATCCGTTTCCCCGAGACCTCGGGCCTGGGCATCAAGCCCGTGTCCAAGGAAGGCTCGCAGCGCCTGGTGCGCCAGGCCATCCAGTACGCCATCGACCACGACAAGCCCTCGGTCACGCTGGTGCACAAGGGCAACATCATGAAGTTCACGGAGGGCAGCTTCCGGGACTGGGGCTACGAGCTGGCGCTGCAGGAGTTCGGCGGCGAGCTGATCGACGGTGGCCCCTGGGTGCAGGTGCCCAACCCCAAGACCGGCAAGCACATCCTGATCAAGGACAGCATCACCGACGCCTTCCTGCAGCAGGTGCTGCTGCGCCCGGCCGAGTACAGCGTGATCGCCACCCTGAACCTGAATGGCGACTACATCTCGGACGCAGTGGCTGCGCAGGTGGGCGGCATCGGGATTGCCCCCGGCGCCAACATGTCGGGTGCGGTGGCGGTGTTCGAGGCCACGCACGGCACGGCGCCCAAGTACGCCGGCAAGGACTATGTGAACCCGGGCTCCATGATCCTGTGCGCCGAGATGATGCTGCGCCACCTGGGCTGGACCGAGGCTGCGGACCTGATCATCCAGGCCATGGAAAAGGCCATCCAGAGCAAGAAGGTGACTTACGACTTCGCGCGCCTGATGGACGGCGCCACGCAGGTCTCGTGCTCGGGCTTCGGCCAGGTCGTGATCCAGCAGCTCTGAGCCCGCTTTCGGGGCTGCTGCCACCCCGCCAGTCGTGCGGGGTTTTTTTATTACCCAATTGGCTGGAAACGCTGATTCCATCAGCGCGGACAGCTATGCAATATGAGTCTTTCTACTGTGTCCGCAACGCCCGCGCCTGAAGCGCCCGATGGCATGCAGGGGCGTGCCCGCCAGCTGGCCATGGCGGTGATCGTGTGCGGCCTGATGCTCTGTGTGCTGGACAGCACCATGCTGAATTTGGCGCTGCCGCAGATGGCGCGCCAGTGGCAGATCGACCCGGCCTACACCCTGTGGGTGGTGAATGCCAACCAGATCGCATCCCTGGTGCTGCTGCTGCCGCTGGCGGCCCTGGGCGACCGCCTGGGCTACAAGCGCGTGTACCTGTGGGGCATGCTGGTGTTCGGGCTGGCCAGCGTGCTGGCGGCGCTGGCACCTTCCTTGCCCTGGCTGATCGTGGCCCGTGCCCTGCAGGGCATGGGCATGGCCGGGGCGCTGTGCGTCAACGGCGCCCTGGTGCGGCAGATCTACCCACGCGGTCTGTTGGGCCAGGGCATGGCGCTGAATTCCATGGTGGTGGCGCTGAGCACGGTCACCGGGCCGGTGCTGGCCGCGGCGGTGCTGACCCAGTTCGACTGGCGCTGGTTGTTCAGCCTGCACCTGCCGCTGTCGCTGTGGGTGTGCTGGCTGGGCCGCAAGGCCTTGCCCCCGCCGCACGCGGGCCGGGCCGCGCAGGCGGGGCTGTCCTGGCTGGATGTGGTTTTGAACGTGCTGATGTTCGGTGCCATCTTTCTGGCGCTGGACCGCATCAGCCATTACCAGCCCGGCACGGCCAGCCTGACCTGGGCGGGGGTGTGGCTGGCGCTGGGCCTGGCCGCAGGCTGCTGGTATGCGCGCCGGCAAAAGCGGCAGGCGCAACCCATGTTGCCGCTGGACCTGCTGCGCATTCCCGTGTTTGCCTTGTCGATGGGGGCCTCCATCAGCGCCTTCAGCGCACAGACCATGGCCTTTCTGGCCCTGCCATTCCTGCTGATCGAAACCCATGGCCTGAGCACCGGGCGTGCGGGCTTGCTGATCAGCGCCTGGCCGGTGGCGCTGGCGGTGGTGGCGCCGCTGGTGGGGCGGCGCATTGGGCGCATTCCGGCCGGGCGCCTGGGGGCCCTGGGCATGGCGCTGTTTGCCAGCGGTCTGTGGGCGCTGGCGCTGCTGCCCATCGGCGCGGCGGTCTGGGATGTGGCTTGGCGCATGGCCTTGTGTGGCGCCGGTTTTGCCATGTTCCAGTCGCCGAACAACCACACCATCGTGACCTCGGCCCCGGTGCACCGCAGCGGCGCGGCCAGCGGCATGCTGGGGTCGGCCCGCCACACCGGCCAGGGCCTGGGTGCGGTCTGCCTAGCCGCCTGCTTTGTGCTGTGGCCCGGCACCGAGGGGCTGGCCGAGCAGCGCGCGATGTGGCTGGCCGGCGGTTTTGCCGTGCTGGCGGCCTGCTTCAGCGGACTGCGCCACACGCCGGTGGCACCGCCGCTGCCGCGCTGAGCCGCCTCACTCCACGGCCGGTGCGGCGACGGCCACTTCGCCGGGTTTGCGCTGCAGGGTGTTGAGCAGGCTGTGCGGGTTGATGCACTGCACCAGCAGCGCGCCCTGGTTGGCCTTGATCAATTCGCTGACCAGCATGTCGCCCCCGCCGGTCATGCTGGGGGCGGGGATGATGCTGGCGTGCTCGAAGTGGTGCACGCCATGCAGGGCGCTGACCAGCACGCCCAGCTTGCGCGCACCGTGCTCCAGCACCACGACCTGGCTTTGTTCCGTCAACCGGGTGCGCTGGCCCGTGAGCAACTCGCCCAGGTCGAACACCCAGACGTAGCCCGTGACCTGGCCCTGGGCGTGGCGCGCCAGCGTGCCCAGGCAATAGGGCAGGCGGCCGGCGGAAACCGGGCTGATGGCCGCGGCGGGCAGGGCTTCCAGCACGGACTCGGCGCGCAGGGCAAACAGCTGGGCGCCCACATAGAAGGTGGCCATTTCCACCCCGCCGATGCCGCTGCCCGTGCCATCCACCGCGTGCGCGGCCTGCACCAAGCCATGGGTGTCGGTTTCGACCTGGCCGAAGGTCTCGATGGACAGGGCCAGCACATCGTCGCCGTAGCCGTCCGTGGTCTTGAACTCGCGGTAGCCACGTGACACGCTGGCCCCGACGATGCTGTACTGCTGTTGGTGGACCGCGATCACGGCCTCGCTCTGGCCGGCCTGCACCTGCAGCAACTGGGGCGCGGGCAGTTGCACGGTGCTGCCGGGTGGCGAGGCGGGGTCGGTGCTGGCCAGCACCAAGCCCTGGCGATTGACGTACAGCGCCTGGTGCTTGGGTTTGCCCACCAGGGCATTGGTCAGCATGGCCTGCATTTCCGGGATGGCGTTGAAGACGATGGCGATGCCGCCCACGGTCACGCTGCTGTCACCCTCCTGGCGGATGGGGGCGTGGTAGACGTAGGTGGCGCCTTCCGCGCCGGCCTGGGCGTCGCTCCAGGGGCTGACGTGGTAGTGCTGGCTGTCCTTGAGCTGCAGCACGGCCGCCAGCGTCGCCGGGTCGATGTGCTGCTCCAGCACACTGTGGCCACTGGCCATGTCGGGGCGGCTGGCGCAGAGGATGCGGCCCTGGCGGTCATAGACCATCAGCCGGGTGTAGACGGTGTAGAGGCTGTTGATGTGCTCCAGCACGCGCGTGGCCTGCTCCAGCAGCTCCGCACTGGGGGCGCCCTGCACCGCGGTGTGCGAGAGCAGCTGGCGCAGCACCGGTGACAGCGCCCACCAGCGGCAGTCGTTGGCGCGCTCGTACAGGTTGCGGTCCAGCAGGTCGACCAGCAGCTGGGTCAGCGACTGGCTGTCGCGCAGGCCGGCGCTGAGCACGGTGTCGTACAGGTCGCGGATGGACTGGGTGAACACCACGTTCGTGCGCGCCCCGGTTTCCCCGATCTGCTCCAGCACCGACTTGAGCCGGCTGGAGCCACCGCGCTGCCCTGCCGTCATGACCTGGCCGTTCCAGACCACGCGGCGGATGGCATCGGCCGCCTTGATGATGTCGTACAGCGGTGGGCAAAAGCTCTTGGCGTGCCCCAGCAGACCTTGTGCCACATCTTGGGGCAGGTTGTCGATGCAGCGCATGATTTTGGTGCCGAAGGCCTGTTCGATCGGGATCATGACCTGGCCCTTCCAGCCCTCTGGCCCCGGGTAGCCCTGGTAATCTGTGGCAAAGACGGTTTGCACCAGGTAGGTGCGGCCGGAGTGTGTATACAGATGCGGTGCACCATCCTGGTTGGTGGGCAGCTTCACTCCCAGCGCGATCCAGTCGCTGTCGCTGCTGGCGATGACCCGGTTCTGGGCGTTCAGCAGCAGGGCCACGCTGCGCCCCTGGGCGGCACTGCTGCCGGCAAAGATGCCGGCCATTTCGCCCTCGAAGTCGAAGGACAGGCACAGCACCCCGCAGGGTTCGCCCGTGCTGGGGTGCAGCATGCGCTGGGTGTACAGCAGGGCCTGCTGCTTGTGCGGGCGCAGGTCACAGGCGCGGAAGGTTTCCAGGTAGCTGTCGCTGGCCAGCGTCTGCGCCAGCAGCGGGTCCAGGCTGCCTTCCACGGGCGAGGATTCGTCGATCTGCGCCAGCACCGTGCCCTCGGTGTTGATGAGCATGATCTCGTCGTAGACCGTGTACTTGCTGCGGTATTCGCCCAGCCGTTCCATGATGCCGCGGCCATCGCTGATGCCAGCGACGTAGTTGCACAACGTGCGGTCCGTGGCCAGGAAGCCGACATCGGCGGTGCGTTCGTACAGATTGCGCACCACGATGTCGATGACGTGGTGGGCGCAGGTGGCGATCTCCGACATGACCTCGTGGACCGATTCGGAGACCATAGAGTGCACCAGGTCCAGCTCCAGCCGCTGGAAGCCTTCGCGGGTGGCGGCCATCATGGGCAGCATGCTGTGGGCTTCTTCGGCGCAGTTCATCTTCGCGGAGGATTCGATCAGGCGCCACAGCAGGTTGAGCTCGTGCAAGGAGCGTTCGCAGCGTGCGACATCCCGCATGTAGGGGATGAAAGTGTCGATATGGATGTCGTTGTCTCGTGCCATGTCAGCCCTCCTAGCGTGCAATGCGCGGAACGTTCATGAAGTCAGTCTCGCGTCTACTTTTTGAAACATAAGCAAAAGTCGGGCCACGCAAGCCCTGCGCACAGGGGCTGGGCGTCACCTGTTCGACAGCGGCCAAAGCAACGGGACGCCGAGCGCACGCCTGGCTACCGGTGTGCCAGGGCTTGTACAGGGTGCTGCCTAGCTGCCGGCATGCCGTGCCCACTGTCAGGGCTGTGGGGGATAAAGGCGTAGTGCGCACAGCGTCCAGGCGTGCGACCCTCAGGGGGAGCAACACCTGGGGTGGGCTCAGTCGAGGTCGATGCTGTGCACCTGGGTCAGGCCGGCCTGGCGGTCTTCCAGGTAGCGCTGCAGGGTGACGCTGACGGTGCGAAATGCCAGCTCGTCCCAGGGGATCTCGTCGGCATGGAACAGGCGCGCTTCAATCGTTTCATGCCCGGGGTCGAGGATGTCGCTGCGCAGGCGCGCGCAGTAGAACAGGTGCACCTGGCCGACGCGGGGCACGCTGATGACGGAAAACAGCCGGCCCATCTCGATGTCGGCGCCGGCTTCCTCGTCCGTCTCGCGCGCGGCGCCCTGGCTGGCGGTTTCGCCCAGTTCCATGAAGCCGGCGGGCAAGGTCCACTTGCCCCAGCGGGGCTCGATGTTGCGCTTGCACAGCAGGATGCGGCCATCGTCGGCCGCGGGAATCGCCCCCACCACGTTCAGCGGGTTCTGGTAGTGCACGGTGCCACAGCCAGTGCAGATGGCGCGCACGCGCGTGTCGCCATCGTCGGGGATGGCGTGGCGCGTGGCGTGGCCGCAGAGGCTGCAGAACTGGATGGCGGGGCGCTGGTACATGCCGGGGGTCAAGCCGTGATGGACACGCGCAGCGCGGTCAGCCCGGTGACGCCGCCTTCCAGCAGGTCGCCCACCTGCACGGCACCCACGCCTTCGGGGGTGCCGGTCATGATCAGGTCGCCCGGTTGCAGCTCCCAGGCCTGGGACAGGTGTTCGATGGTTTCGGCAATGTTCCAGATCAGTTGGCCGATCTGGCTGCGCTGGCGGTCCTGGCTATTGACCTGCAGCCAGATGTCAGCCTGTTCGATGTCGCCGGCCTGGGCGGCTGGGGTGACCGGGCCGATGGGCGCGCTGTACTCGAAGGCCTTGCCAATGCACCAGGGGCGGCCTTGCTTCTTCATCTCGTTTTGCAGGTCACGGCGGGTCATGTCCAGGCCCACGGCGTAGCCCCAGATGTGTGCGAAAGCCTCGCTGGCCGGAATGTTCTTGCCGCCCTTGCCAATCGCCACCACCAGCTCGATTTCGTGGTGCAGGTTGCTGGTCAGGCTGGGGTAGGGCATCTGCACGGGGGCGTCGCCTGTGGGGGCCACGACCGCGTCGGCGGGCTTCATGAAGAAGAAGGGGGCTTCACGGCCGGTAAAGCCCATCTCCTTGGCATGTTCGGCGTAGTTGCGGCCCACGCAGTAGATGCGGTGCACGGGGAAACGGTCAGTGCTGTCAACAATCGGCAACGAGGCCTGGGGGGCGGGGGGGAACGCAAACTGCATGGCAAAACAGACAAAGCGATGGAAGCCGAAAGTGTGCCATGAGTTCTGGCGCCGATTGGGCAGGGTATGCTGCCTGCGTGACTGATACCAAGCATCTTTTGCAGCAATGGCTGCAGCCCGACTGGCCTGCCATCCCCGGTGTGCAGGCCTTGTTCACCACGCGCCAGGGGGGCATGAGCGCGCCGCCATGGGACACGATGAACCTGGGCGACCATGTGGGCGATGCTCCGCAGGCGGTGGCAGCCAACCGCCGGTTGCTGGGCCGCGTGATCCAGGACGCCGCCGACCGGTGGGTGCAGCCGGTCTTCATGCAGCAGGTGCACGGCTGCGGGGTGCAGGTGCTGGAGGCGGGCGTGCCGCAGGCGCAGGCCTTCGATGCCTGTGTCACCGACCAGGTCGGCATGGTCTGCACCATCATGGTGGCCGATTGCCTGCCCGTGCTGATGGCCCATCGCTCGGGCCGGGTCGTGGCGGCGGCGCATGCCGGCTGGCGCGGGCTGGCGGGCCAGGACGGGCATGGTGTGCTGGAGGCCCTGTGGCTGGCTTATGCCCGCCAGCTGGGTATGCCTGCCGATGCTGCCCTGGCTGCGCAGACCCAGGTCTGGCTGGGGCCGTGCATCGGTCCGCAAGCCTTCGAGGTGGGGGAGGACGTGCGGGCTGCGTTCACCGGCCGTGACGCGGGTGCCGACCCATGCTTTCAGGCGCGTGCCGGGGCTCCGGGCAAGTGGATGGCCGACCTGTCGGGCCTGGCCCGGCGGCGGTTGGCGCAACTGGGTCTGACGCAGCTGTATGGCAACGATGGCACGGCGGCCTGGTGCACGTTCAGCGACGCCTCAAGGTTCTTTTCGCACCGCCGCGATGCCGGCGTCCTCGGCAGCACCGGGCGCATGGCCGCCTGCATCTGGAAGACTCGCTGACGGGGCGGCGGCCGCCTGGGCTGCATCCCAGGCGCGTTGCTCGGCCTCCCGCCGGGCCTTGAGGCGGCGCTTGCGCGCGGGCGTGCCCAGGATGTAAACCAGGATGGACATGGGCAGCAGCCCATACAGCACAAAAGTGATGACGGCTCCCAGGATGCTGCCTTGTGGGCTGGCCGCCTCGGCCAGCGCCATCATCAGCGTCACATAGAACCAAGCAATGACAATCAGGTACATGGCTGAAATGTGCCTGATGCAGCACCTTCCTTGGAGATAGTGGGCTTGATTCGCGTCAATGAGCCCGGTTTTTGCTTGGGGCAGGGGCGGCGCTGGATTGCCAGACACATGCTGCTGCGCAACAATCAATCCAGCGGCACAGCACGCACCGTGCTGGCCTGCACACACAGGAGACAACATGGCTTCGGAAGCTTCTTGGGATCAGAGCGCGCAACAGTTCCAGCAATTCTTTGCCGACCAGTGGGCCAAGGCCGTGGCGGCCTTTCCGACAGTTCCGGCTGGCGCTGCGGGTCCTGCCGCAGTGCAGCTGGATGCGGCCAAGCTGCAGGAACTGCAACAGCACTACGTGCGCGAAGCCACCGCTCTCTGGAGCCAGGGCGTGGCCCAGCCTTCGGCCCTCAAAGACAAGCGCTTCGGCGCGGCCGCCTGGGCCGAGAACCCCTTGTCCGCGTGGACGGCGAATGCCTACCTGCTCAACGCCCAGGCCCTGACCGGCATGGCCGAGGCCGTGCAGGCCGACGCCAAGACGCGCGAACGCATCCGCTTTGCCGTAGAACAATGGGTGGCAGCCATGTCGCCCAGCAACTTCCTGGCCTTGAACCCCGAGGCCCAGCAAAAAGCGATTGCCACGAAGGGCCAAAGCCTGGCCCAGGGCATACAGAACCTGTTGCACGACATGGGCCAGGGCCATGTCTCGATGACCGACGAGAGCGTGTTCGAGGTGGGCAAGAACGTGGCCACCAGCGAAGGTGCGGTGGTCTACGAGAACGACATCTTCCAGCTGATCGAATACAAGCCGCTCACGGCCAAGGTGCATGAGCGGCCCTTCCTGCTGGTACCGCCGTGCATCAACAAGTACTACATCCTGGACTTGCAACCGGAGAATTCGCTGATCCGCTATGCGGTCAGCCAGGGCCACCGCACTTTTGTCGTCAGCTGGCGCAACCCGGACGAATCGCTGGGCCATCTGACCTGGGACGACTACATCGAGCATGCCGTGCTCCAGGCGATTGCCGTCACGCAGGAGATCGGTGGGGCCGACCAGATCAACGCCCTGGGCTTTTGCGTCGGCGGCACCATGCTGTCGGCGGCCCTGGCCGTGCTGGCGGCGCGCCAGCAGGCGCCGGTGGCCAGCGCCACCTTGCTGACCACCCTGGTGGACTTCACCGACACCGGCGTGCTGGATGTCTTCATCGACGAAGCCTTTGTCCAGATGCGCGAGCTGCAAATGGGCAAGGGCGGCCTGTTGCAAGGCCAGGAGCTGGCCTCTACCTTCAGCTTTCTGCGCCCCAACGACTTGGTCTGGAACTACGTGGTCGGCAATTACCTGAAGGGCGAAACCCCGCCGCCTTTTGACCTGCTGTACTGGAACAGCGACGCTACCAACCTGCCCGGGCCCTGGTATGCCTGGTACCTGCGCAACATGTACCTGGAGAACAACCTGGTCAAACCCGGGCATCTGACGGTGTGCGGCCAGGCTCTGGATCTGGGCCGTGTGGACGTGCCCCTGTACATCTACGGCTCGCGCGAGGACCACATTGTGCCGATTGGCGGTTCCTACGCATCCACCCAGGTGTTCCCGGGCGAGAAGCGTTTCGTGATGGGCGCGTCCGGGCATATTGCCGGCGTCATCAACCCACCCGCCAAGAACAGGCGCAGCCACTGGATTCGCGCCGATGGCGCCTTGCCCGCCACGCATGCCGAATGGCTGCAGGGAGCGCAAGAGCATCCGGGCAGCTGGTGGACGGACTGGTCCGCATGGCTCAAGGGGCATGCTGGCAAGCTGGTGGCCGCCCCCAAGCGCTATGGCAAGGGCAACCAGTACAAGGCCATCGAGCCGGCACCCGGCCGTTATGTGCTGCAAAAGGCCTGACTGACACAGAACCCCTGCAAAATGTGAATTGCCGCCGGCCCAGGGGGTGTGCTGTACGCAGAGCAACACGGGCCGCGGCGCAGAATCAATCAACGACAAGGGACCCATCACATGGAAGACATCGTCATCGTTTCCGCCGTGCGCACTGCCGTGGGCAAGTTTGGGGGTGGCCTGGCCAAAGTGCCGGCCGTCGATCTGGGCGCCACCGTGATCAAGGCCGCCTTGCAGCGCGCCCAGGTGCCGCTGGACCAGGTGGGGGAAGTCATCATGGGCCAGGTGCTCACGGCCGGTGTTGGCCAGAACCCTGCGCGCCAGGCCATGATGAAGGCCGGCGTGGCGCAGGAAACGCCGGCGCTGACCATCAACGCCGTGTGCGGCTCGGGCCTGAAGGCCGTGATGCTGGCGGCCCAGGCCGTGGCGACCGGTGACAGCGAAATCGTGGTGGCGGGCGGCCAGGAAAACATGAGCCTGTCGCCCCACGTGCTGCAGGGTTCGCGCGAAGGCCAGCGCATGGGTGACTGGAAGATGCAGGACACGATGATCGTGGACGGCCTGTGGGACGTGTACAACCAGTACCACATGGGCATCACCGCCGAGAACGTGGCCAAGGAAAACGACATTTCGCGCGGCCAGCAGGATGAGCTGGCGATCGGCAGCCAGCACAAGGCCGCCGCGGCGCAGGACGCGGGCAAGTTCAAGAATGAAATCGTGCCCGTGCTCATTCCCCAGCGCAAGGGCGACCCGCTGGTGTTCGAGGCGGACGAGTACATCAACCGCAAGACCAACGCCGAGGCGCTGGCCAGCCTGAAGCCGGCCTTTGACAAGGCCGGCACGGTGACCGCAGGCAACGCCTCGGGTATCAACGACGGCGCGGCAGCCGTGGTGGTGATGTCGGCCAGCAAGGCGGCCGCCCTCGGCCTGAAGCCCCTGGCTACGATCAAGGCCTATGCCACCAGCGGCCTGAACCCCGCCACCATGGGCATGGGGCCGGTGTCCGCCACGCGCAAGGCGCTGCAGCGCGCGGGTTGGCAGGTCGGCGATGTGGACCTGTTTGAGTTGAACGAAGCCTTCGCCGCCCAGGCCTGCGCCGTGAACAAGGTGCTGGGCATTGATGCGGGCAAGGTCAATGTCAATGGTGGTGCCATCGCGATTGGCCACCCCATCGGGGCCTCGGGCTGCCGCGTGCTGGTGACCCTGCTGCACGAAATGCAGCGCCGGGATGCCAAGAAGGGCGTCGCGGCACTGTGCATCGGCGGCGGCATGGGCGTGGCCCTGGCGGTGGAGCGCTAAGCATGTGCAAGGACTGTGGCGTGGCCGCCGCACGACAGTGGCCAGCGGGTTAACCGCAACGCGTCTGGAGGGGCGGGCCCGCTACAGTCATTGATACGGATTTGAGCAACGCAAGTACAGCAAGTACAAGGAGATCAGCAATGAGTCAGAAAGTCGCGTATGTCACCGGAGGGATGGGCGGCATTGGCACTGCCATTTGCCAGCGTCTGCATGACGATGGTTTCAAAGTGATTGCGGGCTGCGGCCCCACCCGCGACTTCCAGAAGTGGCTGGACGAGCAAAAGGCCCTGGGCTACACCTTCTACGCCTCCGTCGGCAACGTCGGAGACTGGGCTTCCACCGTCGAGGCCTTCGGCCAGGCCAAGCAGGAGCATGGCAGCATCGATGTGCTGGTGAACAACGCCGGCATCACGCGGGACCGCATGTTCCTGAAGATGACCCCGGACGACTGGCAGGCCGTGATCGAGACCAACCTGAACTCCATGTTCAACGTGACCAAGCAGGTCGTGGGCGACATGGTGGAAAAGGGCTGGGGCCGGGTGATCAACATCAGCTCGGTCAACGGCGCCAAGGGCCAGGCCGGACAGACCAACTACTCGGCGGCCAAGGCGGGCATGCATGGCTTCACCATGGCCCTGGCGCAGGAGCTGGCCAGCAAGGGCGTCACGGTGAACACCGTCAGCCCAGGCTACATTGGCACCGACATGGTCAAGGCGATCCGCCAGGATGTGCTGGACAAGATTGTGGGCACCATCCCCGTCAAGCGCTTGGGCGAGCCCCGGGAAATTGCATCCATCGTCTCGTGGCTGGCCTCGGAAGATGGCAGCTACTCGACCGGTGCCGATTTCTCGGTCAACGGTGGTCTGCACATGCACTGAGCGCTTCTGGTGCCCAGCAAAAAGCCCGCGCAATGCGGGCTTTTTTCATGGAGAACAGGAAACTTGTGAAGTGCCTGCCAAGTCACCGGCGGCGCCGGTTGGCACGGGCCGCAGCCTTACAGGCGGGCAGGGGCGCGCTTGCGGTCGCGTTCGTCTTCGGGCCAGGCAGACAGAATTTGGGGTTGTGTCATCGTTTCACTCCTTTGTACCTGTTCAACGTGTTGCGGGGCGTTCGGGTTGACGATGGGGACGCAAGCGTTTGCATGAAGCGTCCCTGTTTGTAACAAGCCTGGGCCCAAAACAAAGCCCGCTGGCAGAGCGGGCTGTGGGAGCAGGCGGCGTGGGGCCGCCTGCAGCAAGGGGCTTCAACCGCGCAGGGGAGCGCGCTTGCGGTCACGTTCGTCTTCGGGCCAGATCGAGGCAATGGTGTTCATGGTGGTGTCCTTTAGAGATTCAACGCTGTCAAATTTCTGCGGTTGACAGCAACAATCATTTTTTGAATGGGATGGCCGGTACCTGGTGCAGGAGTGGCCGCAACGCCATCAGAGGCGAGCCGGGCTGCGCTTGCGGTCGCGTTCGTCTTCGGGCCAGACAGACAGGATGGTGGTTGCGGTCATGGGGGATGTACTCCTTATGTATGACCAACAACGTGGGGTGAATCGCCCGCGTTGACACGTTGACGTAAAAAAATGTGGGGTGTTCGGCCGCCTGTTTGTGCGATGGGTTTGCGGCGCGTTCAGGGGGCCGCAGCGCGTGCGGATTGCCTAGAATCGAAGGCTTTGCTGTCTGAAGACGGGTGGGTGCGATGTCCTGGAATCTCTGGTTGCTGTATGTCTCTTTGGCGGGGGCGCTGATCGTGTCGCCCGGGCCGTCGGCCCTGCTGTGTGTCTCACACGGCGTGAGCCACGGTGTGCGCCGCACCCTGGGTACGGTGCTGGGGGGGATTACCGCCTCGATGACGCTGATGCTGCTGTCGGCCCTGGGTCTGGGAGCGGTGATTGCGGCTTCCGATACCCTGTTCCACGCCATCAAGTGGGCCGGCGCCGCCTACCTGGTCTATCTGGGCATCAGCACCTGGCGCAGCCGGCCCCAAGCCGTCCCCGCACCGCCAGCGGCGCAGTCTGCCGAGGTGGCCGTGCCCGCCACCTCCTTGCCCTCGGCCACCTGGGGCCAGCTGTACCGCAAGGGCTTCATGGTGGGGATTGGTAACCCCAAGGACTTGCTGTTCTTCAGCGCCCTGTTTCCGCAATTCATGAACCCGGCCGAGCCGGTGGCCGGGCAGCTGGCCATCCTGGCGGTGACCTGGATGGTGCTGGATGGCAGCATCATGTCTGCCTATGCCGTCGGCGGCGCCAAGGTGGCGGCCCGCCTGGGCCGCAGTGGCCCCGGGCGCTGGTTCCACCGCGTGACGGGTGGTGCCTTCATCGCGGCGGGCGGACTGCTGGCGGCCACCAACCGTTAAGACCTGCGTACTGGTGGTACCGCGCAGCATGCGTGGGCTGCCTGGGTGGAAGCCTGGATAAAAATATAGCTGCTGGCGCTTGTTCTGCCTTGTTTTCAAAGTGGAAATCTTCTGAAAGCAAGTCAGGGTGCGCGCAAGCAGCTATTTTTTTTCGTTCTGCACTGTGTGCATCCAGGGCCGGGGCCGCAGGCACACGGGGCTACCGGGTTTAGCCGGCCAGGCCGGCTTCCTGCGTCAGCTGCTCGATCTGTTCGCTCAGCTCCAGCCAGCGCTCTTCCAGCGTATCCAGGGCGTCGCCCACGGTTTTCAGGCGCTTGCCGGCTTCGGCGATGTCGGCCGGCGCAAGCGGCGTGGCCAGCTTGTCCTCCAGCGCGGCCTTTTCGGCCGACAGGGTGGCCATTTGCTTGTCGACCTGCTCCAGCTCTTTCTTCAAGGGTTTGGTTTTCTCGCCCAGCTGCTGGCGGGCCACCGCAGCCAGTTTGCGTGCCTCGCGCTGGTCGACCGGCGGGGCTGTGCTGGCGTCGCTGGCGCTGCCGGTGGGCGCGGCGGTGGCCTGTTCGGCCAGCTTGGCTTCCTCGCGCAGGCGCTTGGACTCGTCCAGCAGGTAGCGCTGGTAGTCGTCCAGATCGCCGTCGAACGGGCCGACCACGCCGCGGCCCACCATCCAGAAGTCCTCGCACACGGCGCGCAGCAGGTGGCGGTCGTGCGAGACCAGCATGACGGTGCCATCGAAGTCGTTGATGGCCATGGCCAGCGCCTCGCGCGTGGCCAGGTCCAGGTGGTTGGTGGGTTCGTCCAGCAGCAGCAGGTTGGGGCGCTGCCAGACGATCATGGCCAGCACCAGGCGGGCTTTTTCGCCGCCGCTCATGCTGCCCACGGTCTGCTTGACCATGTCGCCGGTGAAGTTGAAGGTGCCCAGCCAGTTGCGCAGGTCCTGCTCGCGGCTGGCGGCGGGGGCGTCGGCGCCCAGGTCCTTGGTCAGGCGCGTCATGTGCTGCAGCGGGTCTTCGTCCGGGCGCAGCACGTCCAGCTCCTGCTGGGCGAAGTAGCCGATGTTCAGGCCCTTGCCTTCGGTGATCTTGCCGCCCAGGGCCTGCATGGTGCGTGCGATGGTCTTGACCAGGGTGGACTTGCCCTGGCCGTTGGCGCCCAGGATGCCGATGCGCTGGCCCGCCAGCACCGAGCGGTTTACGCCGCGCAGGATGGTGGTGACCTGGCCAGACCCGTCCGTGTAGCCAAAGCTGGCATCGGTAATCGCCAGCATGGGGTTGGGCAGGCTGGCCGGGGCTTTGAATTCAAAGGTGAATTCCGCATCGGCCAGTACCGGCGCCACTTTTTCCATGCGCTCGATCATCTTCACGCGGCTTTGGGCCTGCTTGGCCTTGGTGGCCTGGGCCTTGAAGCGGTCGATGAACTTCTGCAGGTGGGCGATCTTGTCCTGCTGCTTCTCGAACGCCGACTGCTGCAGCTCCAGCTGCTGGGCACGCAGCTCTTCGTACTTGCTGTAGTTGCCGCCGTAGCGCGTGATCTGGCCGCTGGCCAGCTCCAGGGTGACGGTGGTCACCGCGTCCAGGAACTCCCGGTCGTGCGAGATGACGATCATGGTGCCGGGATAGCGTTTGAGCCAGGCTTCCAGCCAGACCAGGGCGTCCAGGTCCAAGTGGTTGGTGGGTTCGTCCAGCAGCAGCAGGTCGGACGGGCACATCAGCGCGCGCGCCAGCTGCAGGCGCATGCGCCAGCCGCCGGAGAAGCTGTTGACGGGCTGGTTCAGCTCGCCGGTCTTGAAACCCAGGCCCAGGATCAGCGCCTGGGCGCGCGCCGTGGCGTCGTGGGCGCCGGCGTCCTGCAGGTCGGCATGGGCCTGGGCGATGGCCATGCCGTCGCCCGCCTGTTCGGCGGCCTGCAGGCGCGCCTGCACTTCCATCAGGCGGGTGTCGCCGTCCAGCACGAACTGGGTGGCGGAGTCCTCCGTCTCGGGCATGTGCTGGGCCACCTGGCCCATGCGCCACTGCGTCGGGATGAAGAAGTCGCCGCCGTCTTCGTGCAGCGTTCCGTTGAGCAGGGCAAACAGCGAGGATTTGCCGGCACCGTTGCGGCCGACCAGACCCACGTGTTCACCGGGGTTGATGGTGGCGTTGACGCTGTCGAGCACCACTTTGGTGCCGCGGCGCAGGGTGACGTTTTTCAGGGTAATCATCTGCAGCGAGAAAAAAGCGCACCCGCAGACGGGGTCCATCGTGCGGGTGTTGAGAAAATAGATAGCGCTTGGCGCAGTCCGGATAAGCGCTAGAGGCCAAAAAGGCTTGAAACTTCAAGCCCGGTGGCACGGCACTTATTGTGCCGTGCGCTGGGCCTGGGCGACGAGTTCCTGGCGGGTGACCAGCAGCACGGCGTCTTCGCCCACGCTGGTGTCCAGCCAGTAGACCAGCAGCTCGGGGAAGGCGGCCTCGAAGAAGGGTCGCTCGTTGCCGATCTCCAGCACCAGCACGGCGTCGTCGGTCATGCAGGCGGGCGCATCGGCCAACAACTGTCGGATGAAGTCCATGCCGTCCGTGCCGCCGGCCAAGGCCAGCTCGGGCTCGGCCAGGTATTCGGCGGGCAGCTTGGCCATGCTGTCGGCGTTGACGTAGGGCGGGTTGCACAGGATCAGGTCCCAAGGGCCGGGCACCTGGCGCAGGCCATCGGTCTCGACCAGGGTCACGCGCTCCTGCAGGCCGTGCTTGTCGACGTTGATGCGGGCCACGGCCAGGGCGTCGGTGCTGATGTCGGCTCCGGTCACCGCCACCTCGGGCCAGGCCATGGCGGCCAGGCAGGCCAGCGAGCCATTGCCGGTGCACAGGTCCAGCACCTGGCGGGTCTTGTCCGAGAGGAAATGGTCGATGCTGCCGTCGGCCAGCAGCTCGGCAATGAAGCTGCGCGGTACGATGGCGCGCTCGTCCACGTAGAAGGGCACGCCCATCAGCCAGGCCTCGCGCGTCAGGTAGGCGGCGGGTTTGCGGCTGGCGATGCGTTCTTTGAAAAGTGTAGCTACCAGCGCTTGCTGCTCGGGTGTGACGGGCTGATTTTCCACCGAATCTTCGTCGTCGCCCAACGGGACGTCAATCGGCAGCCCCAGCTGCCACAGCACCAGCCAGATAGCTTCTTCCTCGGCGTTCGCCGTGCCGTGGCCAAAGCCCACGCCGGCCTGGGTCAGGCATTGCGCGCCGGTGTCGATCAGGGCGCCGACGGTGGCGCCGTGGGGCAGGGTGTACGCGTGGCTCATGCGGCGGCCCCTTGCACGGCGGCGGCGGACTGCAGCTGCGCATGCAGGTTTTCCAGCACGCGGCGGTAGATGTTCTTCAGCGGTTCCACATCGGTCACGACGATGTGCTCGTCGATCTTGTGGATGGTGGCGTTGGGCGGGCCCAGCTCGATCACCTGGGGGCAGACCTTGGCGATGAAGCGGCCGTCGCTGGTGCCACCGCTGGTGGACAGCTCGGTCTCCAGCCCGGTTTCGGCGCGGATGGCCTGCTGCGTGGCGTGGACCAGATCGCCGGGCGTGGTCAGGAAGGGCTCGCCCGACAGGCTCCAGGTCAGGTCGTACTCCAGCGCGTGGCGGTCCAGCACGGACTTGACGCGCTGCTTCAGGCTTTCGGCCGTGTTCTCGGTGCTGTAGCGGAAGTTGAAGTCGATCACGACCTCACCGGGGATCACGTTGGACGCGCCCGTGCCGCCATGCATGTTGCTGATCTGCCAGCTGGTGGCGGGGAAGAAGGCGTTGCCCTGGTCCCATTCGATGCTGGCCAGCTCTGCCAGCGCCGGCAGGGCCTGGTGGATGGGGTTGCGCGCCAGTTGCGGGTAGGCGATGTGGCCCTGGATGCCTTCCACGGTCAGGCGACCGCTGAGCGAGCCGCGGCGGCCGTTCTTGATCATGTCGCCGGTCTGCTGCACGGCCGTGGGCTCGCCCACGATGCACCAGTCCATGGGCTCGCCGCGCGCGTGCAGGGCCTGGCAGACGATCTTGGTGCCGTCATGGCCGGGGCCTTCCTCGTCGCTGGTCAGCAGGAAGGCGATGTCCAGGGGCGTGTCGGTCTGCTGGGCCAGGAATTCCTCGACGGCCACGACAAAGGCGGCGATGGAGGTCTTCATGTCGCTGGCACCGCGGCCGAACAGCTTGCCGTCGCGGTAGGAAGGGGTGAACGGCGGGCTGCCCCACTGCTCCACCGGGCCGGTGGGCACCACGTCGGTATGGCCAGCGAAGATCAGCGTCTTGGCCGCGGGGTGGCCGCTGCGGCGCACGGCCCAGAGGTTGTGCACGCGGAAGCTGTCGGGGCCGCCGTCCATGCGCTCGCACGCAAAGCCCAGGGGGGCCAGGCGCTCGGCCAGCATTTCCAGGCAGCCGGCATCTTCGGGGGTGATGGAGGGGCGGCTGATCAGTTGCTCAGCCAGTTGCAGGGTGCGTGACATGAGAGAAATCCAAAATGGGCTGCACCTTGCGGGCAACCTGGCCCCCAGTCTGCACGGGGGCTTATGTTTTAAGACCGGTGTTCAGCAACAAGTCGCCAAACTCGGGCAGGGCCGGGACGTTCTGCTCCACCGCAGGGGCCAGCGCTTCCAGGGGACTGCTGGCCGGAGCGGCTTTTTGGGGCGCATTTTGCAGGCGCCACATCAAGTTGGTGGGCGAGTCGGCATTGGCCAAGCCTTCACTGCGGTCAATTGTGCCACTGGTGATGAGGCGCGCCAGGTCTTCTTCGAAGGTTTGCGAACCTTCGGCCATGGACTGCTCCATGTTGTCGCGCACGCCGGAAAAGTCGCCCTTTTCGATCAGCTCGGACACCAGCTTGGTGTTGAGCAGCACTTCCACGGCCGGTACGCGCTTGCCCGCCGGCGTGCGCAGCAGGCGCTGGGTGACCACGGCCTTGAGCGACGAGGACAGGTCGCCCAGCATGGTGGCGCGCACCTCCACGGGGTAGAAGCTCAGGATGCGGTTCAGGGCGTGGTAGCTGTTGTTACCGTGCAGCGTGGCCAGCACCAGGTGGCCCGATTGCGCGTAGGCGATCGCGGCGGACATGGTTTCGCGGTCGCGGATCTCGCCGATCAGGATCACATCCGGCGCCTGGCGCAGCGCGTTTTTCAGTGCCACCTGCAGCGACTGGGTGTCAGAACCCACTTCGCGCTGGTTGACGATAGAGCGCTTGTTGCGGAACTGGAATTCGATCGGGTCCTCGATGGTCAGGATGTGGCCCGAGCGCTGCTCGTTGCGGCTGTCGATCATGGCCGCCAGGGTGGTGCTCTTGCCGGAGCCGGTGGCACCGACCACCAGCAGCAGGCCGCGTTTTTCCAGAATCAGCTGGTTCAGGATGGGCGGCAGCTTGAGTTCTTCCAGCTTGGGGATCTGCTGGGCGATGAAGCGCACCACGACGGCCACCGAACCCCGCTGGCGCATGGCGCTGACGCGAAAGCGGCCCACGCCCTTGAGGGGGACGGCCATGTTGAGCTCGCCCGTGTCCTGCAGCACCTCCATGTCGTGCGGAGATACCACTTCGGCCAGCAGGGCGCGCGGCGCGTCCGGCGGCAGGAGCTGGTTATTGATGGGCACGCAGACCCCGTCGATCTTGATGAGCGCGGGGGAATTGGCGGACAGGTAAACGTCCGAGGCGTGCTTTTCCGCCATCAGGCGCAGGATGCGTTCCATCATGCTCATGCCGAAATCTCTGATTAAAAAACTGGGGGCTTTGTTGCAGGCCTGTAGTCTGCAGCAAAACCCCCAGCTTGCGATTTAGAGCTTGTCTAAATGCTTGATGCGCATCAATCGCGCAACAGGTCGTTCAGGCTGGTGGTAGAGCGGGTCTTGGCGTCCACGGTCTTCACGATGATGGCGGCGTACATGGAGTAGTCCTTGCCGTCCTTGGTCTTCTTGGGCAGGTTGCCCGAGACCACCACGGAGCCAGCGGGCACGCGGCCGTAAGTGATTTCACCGGTTTCGCGGTTGAAGATGGGGGTGGACTGGCCGATGTACACGCCCATGGAGATCACGGAGTTCTCTTCCACGATCACGCCTTCGACCACCTCGGAGCGTGCGCCGATGAAGCAGTTGTCTTCAATGATGGTGGGGTTGGCCTGCAGGGGTTCCAGCACGCCGCCCAGGCCTACGCCGCCCGACAGGTGGACGTTCTTGCCCACTTGGGCGCAGGAGCCGACGGTGGCCCAGGTGTCGACCATGGTGCCGGAGTCCACGTAGGCGCCGATGTTCACGTAGGAAGGCATCAGGATGGCGCCCTTGGCGATGAAGGAGCCGCGGCGCGCCACGGCAGGCGGCACCACGCGCACGCCGGTGGCGGCGATGTCGGCTTCGCTCAGGCCTTCGTACTTGGTGGGCACCTTGTCGAAGAAGTTCAGGGCGCCGGCGGACATCAGCTTGTTGTCGTTCAGGCGGAAGGACAGCAGCACGGCCTTCTTCAGCCACTGGTGCACGGTCCACTGGCCCACGCCTTCACGGCTGGCCACGCGCAGCGTGCCGTTGTCCAGTTGCTGCAGGGCGAATTCGACGGCTTCTACGACTTCCTTGGGGGCAGAGGCTGCGGACAGCTCGGCGCGGTTGTCCCAAGCGGTTTCGATGATCTGTTGGAGTTGCTGTGTCATAGGAGCAAATTACTTCAAATGTTTTTGGATGAAATCGGCGATGCGCTGAGCGGCTTCCACGCATTCGGAGGTTTCTGCCACCAGGGCCAGGCGCACACGCTGGGCCCCCGGGTTGTGGCCACGCGCATCGCGGGCCAGGTAGCTGCCGGGCAGGACAGTAACATGGTTTTGCGCGTACAAGGCCTGTGCAAACTCGGTGTCCGTCATGCCCAAAGCATCGGGGATGCGGGGCCAGAGGTAAAAACCGGCATCCGGCAGGCGCACGTCCATCACGGGCTCCAGAATCGGCATGACGGCGGCGAACTTGTCGCGGTAGAGCTGGCGGTTGTGCTCCACATGGGCCTCGTCCGACCAGGCGGCGATGCTGGCGTGCTGGATCGGCAGGCCCATGGCGCCACCGTGGTAGGTGCGGTACAGCAGGAAGGATTTGAGCAGCTTGGCGTCGCCGGCCACAAAGCCGCTGCGCAGACCGGGCACATTGCTGCGCTTGGACAGGCTGGTGAAGGCCACCAGGTTGCGGTAGTCGCTGCGGCCCAGTTCCACGGCGGCTTCCAGGCCGCCCAGGGGCGCTTCTGCGCGGAAATAGATTTCGCTGTAGCACTCGTCCGAGGCAATCACGAAGCCGTGGCGGTCCGACAGCGCGAACAGCTTTTCCCATTCCGACAAGGGCATGACCGCGCCCGTCGGGTTGCCGGGCGAGCAGACGTAGATCAACTGGGTCCGGGTCCAGACCTCGTCCGGCACGCTGTCCCAGTCCACGGCGAAGTTGCGCGCGGGATCGCTGGGCACGAAGTAGGGCTGCGCGCCGGCCAGCAGCGTGGCGCCTTCGTAGATTTGGTAGAAGGGATTGGGGCACAGCACCGTGGCGCCGGACTGCGTGGGGTCGATGATGGTCTGGGCGAAAGAAAACAGGGCTTCGCGCGAGCCGTTGACGGGCAGGATCTGTGTGGCAGCGTCCACTGCGATGCCATAGCGGCGCTGCATCCAGTCGCTGCAGGCCTGGCGCAGGCGCAGGTCGCCGGCGGTGGCAGGGTAGTTGGCCAGACCCGCCAGGTTGTCGCACAGGCTGGTCTTGATGAATTCCGGCGTGTCGTGCCGTGGCTCGCCAATCCCCAGGCTGATGGGGCGCAGATCGGCGGGTGGCGTCACCCCCGCAAAAAGTTGGCGCAGCCGCTCGAAGGGATAGGGCTGAAGGTGTTGGAGCAGGGGATTCATGGTCCAAATATTATGGGGTCAGAATGTCGCCCGCTTTGTGCTTGATGCGTGATGCCGGGGGTCTGCAGACCGCAGGCATCCTGGGTGGGGCGGCGAAAAACGAACAAGGCTAGCTGGGAAAACCCCCAAGGCTGGCGCCGCTTCCCGGAGTTACAACCCTTTGTAACGAATTTCATCGTGTGCGAACGCGGGGAGGGGGAGCATGCACAAGCCAATGCGTTGGGTGCTCAGGCACTGCAAGCTGGGCGGAAAGCTGGCGCTGATCGGTGTCAGCGGCGGGTTGGCCATGCTGGCCGCATGGCTGGCTGCGGGCCAGGGCTGGGCGCCAGGGCTGCAGGTGGGCCTGCCGGCGGCGGCGGGCCTGTGGTTCTTGTATGTGCTGTACAGCGTCTACAGCAGCTTGGCGCATGAGGTGGCGCGGCTGCTGACGGCCATGGAGCACGCAGCCCAGGGCAATCTGGCCCACCGCATCACGGCCCACGGGGCCGATGAGCTGGCGCAGATGGCCCGCCTGCTGGACAGCATGGTGGTGGCCCTGTCCAGCATGGTGGCTGAAATCCGCAGCAACGCGGCCTTGGTCACGCAGGCGGGGCACACGCTCACCCAGGACAACCAGGCCTTGGCGGCGCGCACCGAACTGCAGGCCTCGAACGTGGCGCAGACCGTGGTCAGCGTGGAACAGGTCACGGCCGTGGTGCAAAACAATGCCGAGACGGCCGTGGCCGCCGACCGCTACACGGCCCAGGTGCGCCAGGCGGTGGAGCAGGGCAGCGGCGTGATGGAGCAGGCCGTGCAGTCGGTCGAGGCGATTGAGCGCAGCGCCGGGCGCATGTCCGAGATCATCGCCGTGATTGACGGGATTGCCTTCCAGACCAACATCCTGGCGCTGAATGCCGCCGTCGAGGCGGCGCGTGCGGGTGAGCAGGGGCGAGGCTTTGCCGTGGTGGCCTCCGAGGTGCGCAGCCTGGCGCAGCGCTCCGCCGAGGCCTCCAAGGAGATCCGCCTGCTGATCGAGGATTCGGTGCGGCAGGTGGCCAGCAGCACGCAACTGATCCGCCAGGCGGGCCAGGGCATGCACCAGGTGGCGCAGGGCGTGCGCAGCGTGGCCGGGCATGTGGAGGCGATCTCGGAGTCCGGCAACAGCCAGGGCACGGGCCTGCAGCAGATCCACCAGGCGGTGCACCAGATCGACCAGGTCACCCAGGAGAACGCGCTGATGGTGCGCCATGTGGTGCAGGAGGCGCAGGCGCTGGAGCAGCGCGCGGCCACGCTGTCGGAGGCGGTGGAGCGTTTTCGGCTGCAGCAGGGCACGGCGGTCGAGGCCGTGGCCCTGGTGGAGCGGGCGGTGGCGCTGCGCCGCATGGGCATGGCGCAGCAGCAGTACTGGCAAGCGCTGACGGACCCGCAGCAACCCTTTCACGACCGCGACATGTATGTCTTTGTGCTGGATGCCGGCGGGCAGTACCTGGCGTTCGGTGGCAACCCGGGCAAGCGCGGTACCCGGGTGCAGGATGTCAAGGGGGTGGATGGCGATGCCCTGCTGCGCGCCATCATTGCGCAGGCCGAGCAGGGTCCGGGCTGGGTTGAGTACGACTTCACCAACCCGGTGTCGGGCAAGGTGCAGGCCAAGATGTCCTATGTCTGCAAGCAGGACGGCGTATACCTGGGCTGCGGCGTCTACAAGAGCTTTGCCGGCTGAGTGCCCTTGATGGCCCTTGATGCCCTTGGCGTAGCCCTGGTGGCAGGGGCGCACGGGCTGTGGGCATGCCGCTGTTGCAGGCAGCGGGTGTGGCACGGCACACGGGCACTTTTCATGCCGGGTGTGCAGGCATGCTGCACAGGGCATCAAAATGGCCTGCAGCGCTGATTAAACCAGCGCCTGTAGCTATCAATACAGGAACTTCGGTAATCGGTGCGGTCTGACGGGCTCAGTGACCGCGCAGGCCGCGGGCTTTGGCCAGGGCGGCGGCAACCGCCGCTTTCTTGTCGGGCACCACCTCGGGCACGGGGGCCGTGGCCTGGGCATTGGCGTTGATGCTGTCCGTCAGCCCCTGGGCCTGCAGCCGCTGCTGGCGCGCGTGGTAGCGCTGCTTGGCGTGCTGCGCCTGTGCCGGCGTCCAGGCCTCCCAGCCGGTGCGCGCGCCGCTGACGACCTCCAGCTCGATACAGTCCACCGGGCAGACGGGGATGCACAGCTCGCAGCCGGTGCAGTGCGCCGGCATCACCGTGTGCATTTGCTTGTTGGCGCCCAGGATGGCGTCGGTGGGACAGGCTTTCAGGCACAGGGTGCAGCCAATGCACCAGTCTTCGTCAATACGCGCCAGCGTCAGCGGTCCTTCGATGCCGAACTGCGGGTTCAGCGGCTGCGCGGGCTGGCCGGTCAGGGCCGCCAGCCGCGCAATGCCTTCCGTGCCCCCGGGTGGGCATTGGTTGATGGGCGCGCCTTCCTCGGCAATCGCCTGGGCATAGCGGGCGCAGTCGGGGTAGCCGCAACGGGTGCATTGCGTCTGCGGCAGGGCGGCATCAATGGAAAAAGCCAGTCCGGTGAGGACTGGCTTGGGCTGAATTTCAGGCATGCAGTCTAGCGGGTGCCGCGCCGGCGCACCCTGGACGCGGGGGCCGGCTTGGCGGTGGTCGGTGTCCTGGGGGCAGAGTGTGGCGCAACTTGGGAGGCGGCGTCTTCGGCGTGCACCAATTCCCCGTCATTGACCGGTGCGCTGTCGGCGGCCGGGGCGGGTTGGTGGGCGTAGATGAAGCCCCGTACCTTGGGATAGACCATGTCGCGCCAGCGGCGGCCGCTGAAGATGCCGTAGTGGCCGGCCCCCATGACGTCGTAGTGCAGGCGCATGGTGGCAGGAATGTTGGCGCACAGCTCCTGCGCGGCGCGGGTCTGGCCGGAGCCGGAGATGTCGTCCAGCTCGCCTTCGATGGTGAACAGCGCGGTGCTGGTGATGTCCTGGGGCTTCACGCGCTCCAGCGTGCCGTCCGGCGCGCGCACGTCCCAGCTGCCGTTGACCAGCTTGAAGTCCTGGAACACGGTCTGGATGGTTTCCAGGTAGTAATCGGCGTCCATGTCCAGCACGGCGTTGTACTCGTCGTAGAACTTGCGGTGCTGCTCGACGCTGGCGTCATCGCCCTTGACCAGGTTCTTGAAGTAGTCGTAATGGCTGTTGGCGTGGCGGTCGGGGTTCATGGCCACAAAGCCGGAGTACTGCAAGAAGCCAGGGTAGACGCGGCGGCCGGCGCCCGGGTAGTTGTCCGGCACGCGGTAGATGACATTGTTCTCGAACCACTCGAAGCTGCGCTGCACAGCCAGGTTGTTGACGGCCGTGGGGGTGCGGCGCGCATCAATCGGGCCGCCCATCATGGTCATGGTCAACGGCGTGGTCTCGCCGCGGCTGGCCATCAGCGACACGGCGGCCAGCACCGGCACCGTGGGCTGGCAGACGCTGATGACATGGCAGTTGCCGTACTGCTGTTGCAGGTAGCGGATGAATTCCTGCACGTAGTTGATGTAGTCGTCCAGGTGGAATTCACCGTCTTCCAGGGGCACCAGGCGGGCATTTTTCCAGTCAGTGATGAAGACCTTGTGGTCGCTCAGCAGGCTTTTGACCGTGTCGCGCAGCAAGGTGGCGTAGTGGCCCGACAGCGGGGCGACGACCAGTACCGGGGGCTGGGTGAGCAGGGTGTCCAGCGTCTCGGGATCGTCCGAGAAACGCTTGAAGCGGCGCAGCTCGCAAAACGGCTTGTCGATCTCGACACGCTCCAGAATGGTGACCTTGACGCCATGCACGGGCACGGACTGGATGCCAAATTCGGGTTTTTCATAGCCCTTGCCCAAGCGGTAGAACAGGTCAAAACCGGCCGAGATGCGTTGGGCGAAGGGCCACTGCGCCATGGGCAGCAGCGGATTGGTGTACAGCTTGGAGGTGGCTTGCGCAAAGTCGGCAAAGGGTGCCAGCAGGGCGCGTTGGGTTTCGTAGAGCTGGTAGAGCATGGCGTGCATACCTGGTTATGTTGCAGTGCAATATAACAGCATGCGGCGCTGGCGCGGAATGGCACTATCCAGGGGAGGGCGTCGCGCAGGCGACAAGCGTGCGCCAGCGCGTCCGCGTGCTGCAAGAATTGAAATAGGTGGTATCCCCGGCGGCCTTGCGCAAGCCCTGGACGGCGAAAGGGCCTTGCAGGAAAGCATAGCGCTCAGCGTTTGTGGAATCCTGGTTTGAAAGGATAAATCATTCAAAATCAAGCTGCGCAAGCGCCAGTAGCTATGTTTTTTGATTGTCATCCAGCCACAGCCACAGGTCTGCTGGTCTGCTGGTCTGCTGGTCTGCAGCCTAACTCCAATGCTGCGCTGGCACCTGCAGAAACCTGCGGACTGCAGCCCGTGGCGATGGGGGCCCAGGGCTGTGGTCACGGCGCCGGCATGCTGCAGGTTCGGCCCGGGAGTAGGTGAGGTTGGGCCTAGATTTATGGCGCGGGATGGCAGAACGGCACATCCCTCCAGCCCACCAGTGCAAGGCTTGTAGATATGGGGGGCAGTGGAGCAGCCAGATGCCTGCTATGCAGGCTGGCATGCTCGTCGCATAACAGTTCCTGCATGGCAGCCCCCTCGCGCGAGGGGCTTAGTCGGGCTGGGAACCGTCCGGCCGGGTGTTGGCAATCGCCGAGACTTCGCGGGCCGGCAGGTGCTTGAGGCGGTGGTCGCTCCACACCTGGCGCCAGCGGCGTGCGCCCGGTAGGCCGTGGCGCAGACCCAGCATGTGGCGGGCAATCGCGTACCAGTGGGTGTCGTGCTCGCGCGCTTCGCGTTCCATATAGGCGACCATGGCCTGCTCGATGTCCAGGTGGGTCAACGTGGACGCCGGCGCACCGAAGTACAGCTCATCCCAGCGGGCCATCCACCAGGGGTTGTGGTAGGCCTCGCGGCCCACCATCACGCCATCGACCTGCTGCAGCTGCTCCTGCACCACCGCGTCGGTCTTGATGCCACCGTTGATGGCAATCGTCAGGTGCGGGAACTCGCGCTTGAGCTGGGCCACGATCTCGTAGCGCAGCGGTGGAATGTCGCGGTTTTCCTTGGGCGACAGGCCCTGCAGCCAGGCGTTGCGGGCATGGACGATGAAGACCTCGCAGCCGGCCTCGGCCACGGTGCCGACAAAGTCGCGCACAAAGTCATAGCTCTCGATCTTGTCGATGCCGATGCGGTGCTTGACGGTGACGGGAATGTCCACCACATCGCGCATGGCCTTGACGCCCTCGGCCACCAGACTGGCCTCGTTCATCAGACAGGCACCAAAGGCACCGCGCTGCACCCGCTCGCTGGGGCAGCCGCAATTGAGGTTGATCTCGTCATAGCCCCAGTCCTGGCCAATCTTGGCGGCCTTGGCCAGATCACCCGGTTCGCTGCCGCCCAGCTGCAGGGCCACGGGGTGTTCCTCGGCGTTGAAGCGCAGGTGGCGCGGCACATCCCCGTGCAGCAAGGCACCGGTGGTGATCATCTCGGTGTAGAGCAGGGTGTGGCGGCTCAGCAGGCGGTGCAGGTAGCGGCAGTGCCGGTCCGTCCAGTCGAGCATCGGGGCCACGGACATGCGCCAGGGGCTGAACGTGGCAGGCGAGGTAGGGGGCGAAGTATTCATTCAAACAATGCAGGCACGGTGCCTGCCAGCGTGCAGGCCAATCCGGGGCGCTATTGTGCCCAGCCTGTGCAATCGCTTCAGGCGCAAGGCTTTGCGCAGCCGGCTCAGGGGTTCATTCCCCAGCGGGTCTTGAAGTCGAATTCCAGCTTCTCGCACTGCCCTTCGGTGAATTGCGCCGGCGTGCCTTCCTTTGGACCCTTTTCGCGTTCCTTCCAGCACAGGCGGATGGTTTCGCGCTCCACCCATTGCGTTTCCTTGTCGGGCGAGGCGTTGAACAACAGCTGGCTGATCAGCATGAGGATGGCAAACATCGCCACCGGCAGGCCGATGATCCAGCGAACCAGTTTGGGTTTGGGAGTGGCTTGGTCGGTCATGGCAAAACCAATGGGTGAGTGACAAAAGACAAGGCCTGCATGAAAGCAGGCCTTGGCGGGAGTTGATCAGTGTCAAGGAGCGGTGGAGGCTTCCAGCAACGCGGGCTGTGCATCCGCCACATCCACGCGACGGGCGCCATTGAAGCGCTTGGCCCAGTAGCTGTCGTTCATGCTTTCCACGCGCACGCTCTTGCCCTTGCGGGGGGAGTGGATGAACTTGCCTTCGCCCACGTAGATGCCCACATGGCTGAAGGTGCGGCGCATGGTGTTGAAGAACACCAGGTCGCCGGGACGCAGTTCTTTCTTGTCGATCTTCTGGGTGGCCTTGGCCTGCTCGTCGGCACGGCGTGGCAGCAGATGGCCGACGGTATCTTGGTAGATGGCACGCACGAAACCGCTGCAATCAAAGCCGGTTTCAGCGCTGGTACCGCCAAAGCGGTAGGGGATGCCGATCATGCCCATGGCCGTGTTGATCAGGCTGGACGTGTTGCTGGCCACGGAATGGCCCATGCTCTGCAGGTTCGCGCCGAGGCCGCGCTCATGCACGATGTCTGCCAGACGTTCCTGGGTCAACGGTTCGCTGTTGGTGGGAGCGGCTTGCACGCTTCCACAGCCGAGGGCGATAAACAATAGCCATTTGCAAGTCATGGGCACGGAGGTTATCACGCTTGTCTGACGTTGTGGGCGGAAATTGGCGCACAAAGTGCATCTAATTGCCGATTTGTACGGGTTGGTTATGCCGTAATTGATATATGACAGAGTTTCCGGGCACGCATTTTGTGTGCCCGCTTGCAGGCTTCACTGCGACAATGTGGCTTTGAAGAACCTCTGAAGGAAGAATTACATGCTGCTGGACGCCGATGACTCGCAACTGGTGTTGATCGACTACCAAGAAAAGCTGATGCCCGCGATTTTTGAAGGACCGCAGGTCCTGGCCAATGCGGTCAAGCTGGCCAAGCTGGCGAACCTGATGCAGGTGCCCGTGTGGGGCACAGAGCAAAACCCTTCCCGCCTGGGCCCGAACGCGTCCGAGTTGCGCGCACTGTGCGACCAGACCTTGTCCAAGATGAGTTTCAGCGCGGCCGAGGATGGCCTGATCGATCTGCTGCGCCCGCCCGTGCGCAAGCAGCAGGGTGGTAATGCGCGCAGCCTGCCCAAGCACCTGCAAAAGCCAGCGGCACCGGCAGAGCCCGAGCGTCCTTCCATCATCATTGCCGGCTGTGAGGCCCATGTCTGCCTGCTGCAGACCGCCTTGCAATTGCTGGAAGAGGAGATGGAAGTGTGGGTGGTGACTGATGCCTGCAGTTCACGCAGTGAGCGCAACCGTGATGCGGCGTTCGACCGTCTGGCTGGCGCTGGGGCCGAGCTGGTCACGACCGAGATGGTAGCTTTCGAATGGATCCGCAGCTGCGAGCACCCTGCCTTCAAGCAGATGCTGGAACTGGTCAAGTAAGTCACGGAGATTCGAGCCTGCGCTGATCGTGAGGTCAGCGTTTTTTTATTTAGCTCTTGAATGCAGCTTACATTAAAATGTCCGGCGGCATCTTCACATACTTGGGACGTTGGTTGAGTGTTGCGCTCATTCCAACGATCGCTGAAATGGCTTAAAAAAGTGAGCTGCTATCGCAGCAAGAACAATAGCTTCAGTGCTAAGGAGTATTGAAGTCCTTGCACAACCAAGGCAGCCTGCTCACTTTTCAATGAACACTAGGTTCTTGGTGCGTGACCATGACCGCAGATGCCCCTGCAGTCACAACACCCACAGCCCACACGCTGCAGTGAATGCTCAGCGAGCGGACGACGTTGCCGTCGCCTCTGCCGTCTGTAGGGCAGGGCTCAGCAACTGGTTGATGGCGTGCACGTCCTGCATGTCCAAGTTGCCGGCGGCCTGGCGCAGCTGCAGGTGTCCCAGCAGCAGGTTATAGCGCGCCTGCGCCAGATCCTTTTGGGATTGGTACAGCTGGCTTTGCGCATTCAACACATCGATGTTGATGCGCACCCCCACCTCGTAGCCCAGCTTATTGGCTTCCAGGGCGCTCTGGCTGGAGGCCACGGCCGCCTCCAGGGCCTGGACCTGGCCGGTGGCCGATTGCACGCCAAAGTAGGCGGTGCGCACGGCCTGGGCCACCTGGCGGCGGGCATCTTCCAGGTCGGCACGTGCTTTCTCTTCCAGTGACAGGGTTTCCTTGACCCGGTTCTGCACCGCAAACCCGGCGAACAGAGGGATGTTCATCACCACGCCCACCGTCCCGACGGTGGCGTTGTTGGGGTAGCGCATGGCAGCAGTGCCATCGGGGTTGCGTTGTGTGCCATAGCTGGCCTGAAGGTCCACCGTGGGTTTGTGACCGGCCTGCGCCTTGTCGGTTTCCAGCTGGGCCACGTCCAGCGCGATCTGCGCCTGGCGCACCAGGGGGCTGCGGTCGGCCGCCAGTGCAAGCCAACTGGCCAGATCGGCTGGTGCCAGGGTGGGCAGGCGCACGGGCTGTGCCAAGGGCCAGGGGGTTGCGCCCGCGACGCCGACCAATTGTTCGAGGGCCGCCTGGCTGACGCGCAGCTGATTGTCGGCGGCGATTTCCTGGGCGCGGACCAGATCGAAGCGGGCCTGGGCTTCGCGCGAATCGGTCACCGTGGCCGTGCCGATTTCGAAATTGCGCTGGGCAAAGGCCAGTTGCTCGGACACGGCCCGCTTCTGGGCCTGCACCAACTGCAAAGTGTCCTGCGCGGTCAGCACCTGAAAATAGGCCTGGGCGGCCCGCACCAGCAGGTTCTGTGCGGCGGCATCGACCTGGGCATAGGCCAGGTCGACACTGCGCTGGCCCTGGCGGTACGTGACCAGGTTGGCTGGGTTGTACAGCGGTTGTTGCGCCTGCAGGCTGGCCGAATCCTGGCGGGCATCCAGGGGGGGGATGGGGCGGTCGCTGCGCACCCGTGTTTCGCTGTACTGGCTGCCGGCCTGGATGCCAATACGGGGCAGCAGGCCGGCCTGGGCCTGCGCGCCCTTGCTGATGGTGGCGTCAAGCTGGGCCCGGGCGCTTTGCCAGGCCGCGTCATAAGTCTGTGCCTGTTCGGTCAGCTGCACCAGGCTTTGGGCCTGGGCCAGTGACAGCCATCCACTGGCCAGAACGGCTGCTGCCACGCAGCGCAGGGCAGGGCGAAAGGAGACGACAGACAGCCCGGAGGAAGACACCATGGATACCCTTTTCAAGACCGCACCGGCAGCGCAGGCTGCCGGCCACTGCACCAAACGCTGGATGGCGCCTCAGTACTGAGGCACGCTGGGGTCGCGTTCCACCGCCCAGGCGGCAATGCCGCCGGTGATGTTGGCCACCGATTCAAAGCCTTCGCGGGCCAGATAGGCCGCCACGCTCATGCTGCGTGCGCCGTGGTGGCACAGGCAGGCGATGGGGCGGTCCGGGTCCAGCTCGTTCAGGCGTGATGTGATTTCGCCCATGGGGATGCACAACAGCTCGAACTGGTCGCTGGGGGCCACGCTGGCCACCTGGCACTCCCACTTTTCACGCACATCCAAGACCACGGGCTTGGCGGCATCGCCGTTGAATTGGCCCAGCCATGCATCCAGCAGGGCGGGGCGCACTTGGTAAAACATGCAGCAGTCTCCGGCGGTGCTCGCGCGATGCGGCTTAGAACGAGAAGCGGGGGGCGGTGGCAAAGCCTTGCAGGCGCGGTGCCACGATGTCCCAGGGCGACTTCGTCGTGATCTGGCTGCCCTGCTTGGTCACCACGGTGAATTGCATCACGGGCTGGGTGCCAACGATGGCGCCCAGGCGGCCGCCGTCCTTGAGGTGGGGCAGCAGGTTGGCGGGCAGGACCTCGACCGAGCCGCTGAGCAAGATCACATCGAAAGGACCTTCGGGCAGGGTGTCCTTGGAGCCGTCGGCCACGCGCACGCTGACGTTGGCGCAGCCAGCGTCGGTCAGGTTCTCGCGAGCCATTTCCGCCAGCTCGGGGTGGATTTCCAGGGTCAGCACGTCCTTGGCCAGGCGCGACAGCAGGGCCGCGCTGAAGCCCGAGCCGGTACCGATTTCCAGCACGCGCTCATGGGGCTGGATGTCCAGATCGTTGATCATGCGCGCTTCCACGCGGGGCTGGAACATGCACAGGCCCTGGGCGATGGCATCGGCATCGTCGGTCAGGGGCACTTCCACGTCCATGAAGGCCAGGCTGTAGTGTGCGGGGGGCGTGAAATCTTCACGGCGCACGGTGTAGAGCGCTTCCAGCAGGCGCTCGCCGCTCACATTCCAGGGGCGCACTTGTTGCTGCACCATGTTGTAACGGGCGTTTTCGGTGGCGTCGTTGCGATCTAGCAGGCTGTTCAGGGGCAAATTCATTGTGGTCTCCTCCGCTGGGGATGGCTTGTCTGAAACAAACTCACGATTCTACGAGGGTGGGGATGCTTTGGCAGCGTGATCGGGCTCACGCCCCTTCCAAAGCTTGCGCAGCCATTGCTGAAAATCATCCAGATAGCAGTACACGACCGGCACCACCACCAGCGTCAGCAGGGAGGAGGTGATGACACCGCCAATCACGGCTTGGCCCATGGGGGCACGCTGCTCCGATCCTTCGGTGACGGCAAAGGCCAGCGGCACCATGCCAAACACCATCGCCAGTGTGGTCATCAGGATCGGGCGCAGGCGCACCTTGGCCGCCATCAGCAGGGCCTGTTCGCGCGGCAGGCCGGGGTGCAGTTGGCCGTGTTCGTCCGTGTGTTCGCCCTGGGCACGGATGGCAAAGTCCACCAGCAAGATGGCGTTCTTCGTGACCAGGCCCATCAACATCACGATGCCGATGATGGAGAACATGCTGATGGCGGAGTTGAACATCATGAGCGCCAGCACCACGCCGATCAGGGTCAGGGGCAGCGCGGTCATCAGTGCCAGCGGCTGGATGAAGCTCTTGAACTGGCTGGCCAGGATCATGTAGATGAAGATGATGGCCAGGGCCAGGGCCGACACGGCATAAGCGAATGATTCATTCATGTTCTTGGTGGAGCCGCCAAACTCCCAGCGGTAGCCAGGCGGCAGCTGCATCTGTTGCAGCACCCGGGTGATGTCGGCCGAGACCTCCCCCACCGAGCGAAGCGCCACATTGGCCGTGAACTGGACCTCGCGCGTCAGGGCCCGGCGGTTGATCTGGCTGGGACTGTGCGCTTCCACCACCTGGGCCACCTGGTTGAGCTGGACCACGCGAGGGTTGCCGTCCGGCCCCGTCACGCTGAATGGCAGGTGCAGCAGGTCGGCCGGCTGGGTGCGGGCTTCCGGCGCCAGGCGCACCTTGACGTCGTAGGTCTGGTCATCGCTGGCCCGCCAGTTGCCCACCTTGTCGCCGGCCACCAGGGTGCGCAGGTTGCCGGCCACACTGGCCACGGACAGGCCCAGGTCGGCCGCCGCGTCGCGGCGCACCTCTACATTGACCACGGGCTTGGGGGCCTGCAGGCTGGTGTCCAGGTCCACCAGCCCCGGAATGCGCAGCAGCTGGGCCTGCACCTGCTGGTTCAGGCGGCCCAGCTCTCCCAGATCCGGGCCCATGATGGAAAACTCGATCTGTTTTTGCCCGCCGACCGGCTCCAGCAGCCCCACGTGGTGACGGTGATGCCCGGCACGCTGCGCAGGGCGTTGCGCAGCACCAGCGACATCTCTTCCAGGCTGCGCGTGCGGTGCTTGCGGTCCACCAGGCGCACGAAGATGCTGGCGGAATGCTTGCCTTCGGCATTGCCGGTGTTGATGGTGGTCAGGGTGTAGTCCACCTCGGGCATGGCGCGCAGCAGGGCTTCGACCTGCCGGGCCTTGGCTTCCGTGGTTTCGATGGACGCGCCCTGCGGGGTCTTGAACTTGACCTGGGTCTCAGAAAAGTCGGCGCTGGGCACAAATTCGGAGCCCAGCAGCGGCAGCATCAGCACGCTGGCCACAAAGATGCCCACGGCGGTCAGCACGGTGGCCAGCTTGTGCAGCAGGGCCCAGCCCAGCAGACGCTGGTACAGGGCCGAGATGTCGGCGCTGGCGTGGTCGAAGGCCTGGGTGACCCGCCCCAGCGTGCGATCGTAGAGGGACCGTCGGGTGCTGACGGGTTGCCCAGGGGCATGGATGCTGGGGTCGTGCCACACGCTGGAGAGCATGGGGTCCAGCGTGAAGCTGACGAACATGGAAATCAGCACCGCCGCCACGATGGTGATGCCGAATTCGTGGAAGAACTTGCCGATGATGCCGCCCATGAAGCCGATGGGCAGGAACACCGCGACGATGGACAAGGTGGTGGCCAGCACCGCCAGGCCGATTTCCTGCGTGCCGTCCATGGCTGCGTCGTACGGACGCTTGCCCATCTGCACATGGCGCACGATGTTCTCGCGCACCACGATGGCATCGTCGATCAGCAGCCCCACGCACAGGGACAGCGCCATCAAGGTCACCATGTTGATCGAGAAGCCGAACATGTACATGAACCAGAAGGTGCCGATCAGCGCAATCGGCAGCGTCAGGCCGGTGATGATGGTGGAGCGCCAGGAGTTCAGGAACAGAAAGACGATCAGCACGGTCAGCACGGCACCCTCGACCAGGGTCTGACGCACGTTGTCCACGGCCACCTGGATCGGGCGGGCGGCATCGGCAATCGGCTCCAGGGCAATGCCGGTGGGCAGCTCGGCCCCGAGGCTCTGGATGGCCTGGTTCAGCCCGCGGACCACGTCGATCGTGTTTTCGTCCTGGGCTTTCTGCACGGACAGCAGCAGCGTGCGCTGTCCGTTGTACAGGGCCAGGTTCTCCACTTCGGGGGCGCCGTCCTGGATGCGCGCCAGCTGGCCCAGGCGCACGGGCGCGCCGGCGCGCTGTGCCACGACGATGTCGGCAAATTGTGCGGGGCGCGCAATGCGGGCCTGGATCTGTACCACCCGTTCCTGCTGCAGCGAACGGATGCTGCCCACCGGCAGGTCCTGGTTTTCGCTGCGCACCGCCTGCACCACCTGGGCCGGGCTGATGCCGTAGGCCTGCAGGGCCGCAGGATCCAGGTAGATGTTGATTTCGCGCGGGGTGCCGCCCACCAGGTTCACCGCGCCCACGCCGCGCACGTTTTCCAGGCGCTTTTTCAGCACCTGGTCAGCCCAGGTGGTCAGTTGGATGGGCGACAGGGGCTGGGCGCCGTCGGCCGGGCGCGGCAGCACCGCGACGGACCAGATGGGGGCATTGGCCGGGTCAAAGCGCAGCACCCAGGGTTCTTCGACCTCGTCGCGCAGCAGCGGGCGCACGGTGGCCACCTTCTCGCGCACGTCGTCGGCGGCCTTGCGGCCATCGATGTGCAGCTGGAACTCGATGATGATCAGTGCCTTGCCCTCGTAGCTGCGCGAGGTCAGGGCGTTGATGCCTGCAATCGAGTTGATGGCCTCTTCCAGCGGCTTGGTGACTTCGCTCTCGACCACCTCGGGCGAGGCGCCGGGGTAGGCCACGGACACCACCACCACCGGGAAATCCACATTAGGGAACTGGTCAATGGCCAGACGCTGGTAGGAAAACAGCCCCAGCACCACGAACGCCAGCATGACCATGGTGGCCATGACAGGGTTGCGCAGACTGACCTTGGTGAACCACATGGGGCGGGATCTTCCTGGGGTTGGTCAGTGCGCGGCGGCGGCCGCGGCCGCGGCAGTGGAGGGATGCTGGGCCTCCAGCTGCACCGATGTTCCTGCAGGGATACCGCCCACACGTCCGCCGAGCACGATGGTGCCCTCGGGCAGGCCTTCCACGGCCACCCAGGGTCGGGCGATGTCCACGCTCTGCACGCCCAGGACGACGGGCGTGTGCTGCACCTGGCCCTGGGCCACGGAGTGCACATAGGGCAGGGGCTGGTCGGTGCGGACGGCGTCCAGGGGCACGGCCAGGGCCTGGTGCTGGCCAGTCTGGATGAAACCTTCCACATACATGCCGGGCCGCAGGTTCAGGTCGCTGCGCGGCTGCAAGCGCAGGTACACCGGCACCGTGCGGCTGCCGGCCGCGGCACTGGGGTTGATGCGCACCACCTGGGCCTGCAGTGGCTGGGGCATGGCCGCCGAATGGCCACTCAGCTGCAGCCGGGCTGTCTGGCCGACCTGCACCTGGGCCGTGTCGTTCGCGGCCACCTGGGCCTGCAACTCCAGCGCCGCCAGGTTGACCACCTCGACCACGGCGGCCTCGACATTCACGCGTTCGCCGTTCTGCACCATGCGCTGTGCGATTTGACCGGCGATCGGGCTGCGCAGCACGGTGTCGTCCAGGTTCTTGCGGGCGCCGTCCTGGGCGGCGCGCGCAGCCGCATGGCTGGCCTGTGCGGCCTGCAGGTTGGCCAGGGAGGTGGTCAGCGCCGTATCGGAGATGAAACCGCGCGCGACCAGGGCGCGGTTGTTGTCGTATTGGCGCTGCGCAATCGCCAACTGGGCCTGGGCGGCGTCGGCCTGCAGTTTGGCCTGGCGAAAGCGGGCCTCCGACTCGGTCGCGTCCACGCGGGCGATGACCTGGTCTTGTACGACCGCATCACCCTCGCGCACGTGCAATTCGCGCAGTTCCCCCGGCACACGCGCCTTGACCACGGCGCGGTCCACAGCGGCCAGGCTGCCGGTGATGGGCACCCCCACGGTCAGCGTGCGGGTCTGGACCTGCAGCCATTCCTGGGCCGGGATGGCCAGGATGGCCGGCGCTTGCTGGGTGCTGGCCTGCAGGGCGGCCTGCCGCGCCTGGCGTTGTTCCAGGGCGCGCCACATGCCCCAGACGGTGGCCAGCACCGCGCACAGGGCCAGCAGCCACCACCACCGGGCGCGGCGCGTGAAGGCTGCGGTGGTGGTGTGCGGCTCAGACATCGGGCGCCGTGGCGGACAGGCCACGCAGCAGGTTGTCGACATGCGTCTGGAAATACAGCGGGGCACTCACGCCCAGGGACTGCGGGTAGAGCATGCCGATCGAATGGCGCCAGTGGATGTAGGCGAACATGGGGGTGGTGATCAGGTGGATGGCGGCGTCCAGGTCGAGGGGGCGCAGCTCGCCGCGCGCCACGCCGCGCTCCAGGATGCGGCGCACCAGGGCGTTGCCGGGTTCCACCACCTCCTCGAGGTAGAAACTGGCCAGTTCCGGGAAATTGCAGCACTCGCTGGCCATCAGCTTGCAGATGCCCCCAGCATAGGTGTCGCCGATGCGCTCCTGCCAGACCTGGAAGGCGTAGCGCACCAGCTCGGGGGTGGTGCCGGCAAAGGCTTCTAGCTCGGCCTGCCATTCGGCAAAGCGCCCGGCGATGTTCTCGCGCACCACGGCCTTGAGCAGGGCCTGCTTGCTGGGGTAGTACAGAAAAACGGCGATGTTCTCGCGCACCACGGCCTTGAGCAGGGCCTGCTTGCTGGGGTAGTACAGAAAAAGGGTGCCCTTGGACACCTGGGCCAGCGCCGCGACTTCCTCCACCTTGGTGGCGGCATAGCCTTTTTCGACAAACAGGCGCGTGGCGGCCTCCAGCAACTCGGCCGGGCGGGCCTCCTTGCGGCGGCTGCGGCCGCGCGCGGAAGGGGTGCTGGAGGAGGGGTGGTCGGTCACGGTTGGACTTTCGTGGTCAATGACCCATGGGTCAGTAGCAGACTATAGAAAGCCGTGCCACCAGCGTCAAGCCCGGTGAAGACCTGCACTGTCCTACAGGCCTGCACCGGGCCCCGGGTTTTCTGCGACCGGCCACTGGGTGTAAAAATGCAGCATGCAAGAAACGATTTATTTCGGCGGCGGGTGCTTCTGGTGCACGGAGGCGGTGTTCGACCGTGTTCACGGCGTGCTGGACGTTGAAAGCGGCTACGCCAACGGCCATGTGCCCCATCCTAGCTACGAACAGGTGTGCGAAGGCACGACGGGCCATGCCGAAGTGCTGAAGCTGGTGTTTGACCCCGCCCAGATCGGGCTGGACCTGCTGCTGGAGATTTTCTTCGGCACGCACGACCCGACCACGCCCAATCGCCAGGGCAACGATGTGGGCACGCAGTACCGCAGCGCCATCTACACCACCAGTGAGGCCCAGCTGCAGGTGGCGCGCGATTTTGTGGACATGCTGAACCAGCGCCTGCTGTTCGGCGTGCCTGTGGTCACCGAGGTGCAGCCGCTGGACAACTACTGGCCGGCCGAGGCCTACCACCAGGATTACTTTGCGCGCAACCCGCACCAGGGCTATTGCGCCTATGTGGTCGGCCCCAAGGTACAGAAGTTTCTGCAGACTTTTGCCCAGTACGCCAAGCGCTGATTGCGCTGAAAGCTATTGTTTTTGAAGAGGTGGATTGCAGGCATAATGCAACCGAGTTGCGTTAACTGTCTGGCATGCCCACTTCCCATCCCGCCCTTGCACCCTTGACCCTGCCGGCCGGCCTGCGCGCCACGCGCGCCGTGCAGGCTTTGCTGTCGCTGCTGCCTGACCAGCCGACACAGGGCTGGACGGAAGGGGCTGTGGAGGCCGCCCTGCACCAGCAGGGCGTGGCCGTGAACCGCGTGACGGTCTACCGCGCGCTGGACCGTTTTTGCGCGGCCGGCCTGTTGCAGCGCAGCGTCGATGGCCAGCGTGTCACGCGCTATTGGCTGGCAGCCCCTGTGGCGCACGACCATGCCGCCCCGCACATGGAATGCAGTGGCTGCCACCAGCCGTTCCAGCTGGGCGAGGGCAGTGCCGCCGTCCAGGCCGCGCTGCAGGCGCTGCGCCAGGCCCTGGCGCACAGCGGTGTGCGCAACCCCACGCTGGATGTGGCCGTGCAGGGCGAATGCGCCCAGTGCGCCGCCGAGACCAGCCCCCCGGTTTCTTCACCACCCTCAGGGAACTCTCCATGAAAACTTTGATTGCCACCGTGGCCGCAGCCTGCCTGCTGGCCAGCCCCGTCTGGGCGCACGAACACGCGCCTGCGGGCAAGGCCCAGCCTGCGCCGGCCCACAGCCATACGGCGCCAGCACCCCAACTGGACGCCCACACCCAGGAGGACATCGAACGCCACCGCGGCATGGCCCGTGCGCACGAGCAGGCCGCCCAGTGCCTGGCCAGCGGCAGCAAGTACGACGACTGCCAAAAGCAGCTGCAGACCGCCTGCAAGGGCCTGGCCCTGGGCAAGAACTGCGGCATGCGCCACGCCCACTAAGCCCGAACGACCGCACGAATGTTGGTGAAATTTCGCATGCAACGCCTGCTCGCGCCCTGGATGGCGTGGTGGCTGGCCCTGGCCGTGGTGCTGGCACCGGCCCTGGGACGCATGCACGAGGTGCTGCACGCACCGCTTCTGCCTGAGCGCCACGCGCCGCAGGCTGTCCCGCACGCCCACCAGCACGCCCACGGGGTGGCGGCCTGGTTTGGGGAACATACCCAGGCCGAATGTCTGGTGCTGGACCAACTGGGACATGGCGCCGCCAGTCCCGCGCCCCTGGTGCTGGCCAGCCAAAGCCTGCCCGCCCACCCTCCGGCCTGGACCAGCACGGCCCACCTGCTGCCCGCGCCGCGCACCGTCTTCCTGGCCCGCGCTCCGCCGGCCGGCCCCCTGGCCTGACACGGCCACCGCTCTCTTCGTTTCGACCGAATCGCCTAGACCACCGCCGGTGTGCCCGCCGCTGCGCACGCGCGCTGCTTGGCAGCTGCCCATCGCGCAGGCTTGGCACGTCCGACGGCGTCAGTCGATTCAAAAAACAGAGCTGCCAGCGCTGATTGCATCAGCGTAGACAGCTGATTTGACTCCCATTTATTTAAAAGCACAGCTGCGGCTTGTCCGTGGGCCGGGTGCTGCGTGCTGCCGGGTGGCCGATGAGGGACCGGGCGGCAGCGCCTGCCTGCGTCTGTGCCTGTGACCGACCATGAAACCTCTGAATCCTTTGCCCGCCGCCCGCTCGGCGCTGCGTGCCCCCCGCCAGTTCCTGCGCCACCACCCGGTGGCCCTGGCCATCACCCTGTCCGCCGGCCCGCTGTCGTTGGCCCAGGCCCAGACCACCGACGCGCCCGAGGCGCAACTGCCCGGCATCACCGTGACCGCCACCGGCCTGGGCCTGAGCGCCCAGGACATGGCGGCGCCCATCAGCGTGCTGGAGGGCCAGGCCTGGCAACTGCGCCGCGCCGCCACGCTGGGCGACAGCCTGACGGGGGAGCCCGGCATCCACGCCACGCACTTTGGCGCCGGGGCCAGCCGCCCCATCATCCGCGGCATGGATGGCCCGCGCGTGGGGGTGCTGGCCAATGGCATGGAGCTGCACGATGCCTCCACCATCAGCCCGGACCACGCCGTGGTCACGGAAACCCTGCTGGCCGAGCGCGTGGAAATCCTGCGCGGCCCGGCTGCCCTGGTGCACGGCGGTGCCGTGGGCGGGGTGGTCAACGTGGTGGACAGCAAGGTGCCCACTGCCTTGCCGGCCAACGGCCTGGAAGGCAGTGCCGAAGTGCAGTGGGGCAGCAGTGCGCGCGAAAAAAGTGGCGCCGTGGGCCTGAGTGCCGGCACCGGCCCCCTGGTGCTGCGCGTGGAGGCCGCCACCCGCGACGCGGGCGACTACCGCGCCGGCCGCGGCTGGCGCAATGAGGAGGGCGGGCGCCGCGTGACCGGCAGCGACAGCCAGAGCAGCACGGGCACCGTCGGCCTGTCCTGGGTGGGCACCGATGCCTACCTGGGCGCGGCCTACACCAAGCAGGCGGCGCAGTACGGCCTGCCGGGCCATGTCCACAGCGATTGCCACCCGCACGGCGACCACCTGCACTGCGGCGGCCATGGACACGGTCATGCCCACGATGAGCACGAGGAGGTGCCGGTGGTCGACCTGCACAGCTACCGCTGGGATCTGCGTGGCGAATGGCGCAACCTGGCGCCGGGGGTGGAGGCCGTGCGCCTCAAGGGCAGCCACACGCGCTATGCCCACGACGAGCTGGAAGACGGCGTGGCCGCCACCCAGTTCCGCAACCGCGCCCACGACCTGCGGCTGGAGGTGCAGCACGCGCCGATTGCCGGCTGGCGCGGCGTGGTGGGGCTGAGCAACGGCCAGCGCAGCTTCAGCGCCGACGGCGAGGAGGCCTATGTGCAGCCCACGCGCACGCACAAGCTGGGGCTGTTCCTGCTGGAGGAATACCAGATCGGCGCCTGGAGCTGGCAGGCCGCGCTGCGCCACGACCGCCAGACGGTGCGGGCCCAGGACGATGCGGTGGAACGCTCGCACCAGGGCCTGTCGGCCTCGCTGGGCACGGTCTGGCGCTTTGCCACGGGCTGGCAGGCCAGCGCCTCGTTCAGCCGTGCGCAGCGCATGCCCACGGCCGAAGAGTTGTTTGCCAACGGCCCGCACCTGGCCACCAACAGCTGGGAAGTCGGCAACGCCCAGCTGGGCCGCGAAACCAGCCAAGCCTGGGATTTTGGCCTGCGTAAAACCCGTGGGGACACCACGTGGAGTGCGAACGCCTTCCACCACCGGGTGCAGGGCTACATCTATGGCCGCACCGTGGATGCGCACGACGGCTTCCAGCTGCAGCACTACACCCAGGCCGACGCCCGCTTCACCGGCGTGGAAGGCCAGGTGCGCCAGCGCATCAACCGCTTTGTCGGCGTGGGCGTGTTCGGCGACCTAGTGCGTGCGCGCCTGGCCGAAGGCGGCCACCTGCCGCGCATCCCGGCTGCCCGCCTGGGCGTGCGCGTGGACGCCAGCTGGCGCGGCTGGGAAGGCCTGGCCGAGTGGGTGCAGGTGGCCCGCCAGGACCGCACCACGGCCTATGAAACCGCCACCGGCGGCTACGGCATGCTGAACCTGATGGCCAGCTACCGCTTCAGCGGCAGCCCGCTGGAGCTGACGCTGAAGGCCGAGAACCTGACCGACCGCCTGGGCTACGCCCACACCTCGGCCATCAAGCAGGCGGCGCCGCTCAAGGGACGCAACCTGAGCGTGGGACTGCGCATGGTGTTCTGACGCGCAGGCGTCCCGGGTGTGCGCTGCCAGCCCCGCGGTAGCGCATATGATCCCTGGCACCGCACGGCGCATCGGCCACAAGCTGGGTGCGCCGTGCCTGCAAGCCGCGACGGGCAGGGGGCCGTGGTCGGGCTGCCGCTTTCTCGAGATTGGTATTGATTGTGGATACGCCTGCGTTGACGGCCTTGCTGCCGGTGGTCTTGTTGATTGTTCTGGGGTTCATCACCGCCAAGCTGGACTGGGTGCGGCCCGCCGCGGTCAAGGACCTGACGAACCTGGTGTTCTACATCCTCACGCCCGCGCTGTTGTTTCGCACCATGGCGAGCGTGAAGCTGGGCGAGCTGGATTTCAGCCCCATCCTGGTCTATTTCCTGGCGGTCGGCCTGGTGTTTGTCGGGACCATGCTGGTCTTTGGCTTCAACACCCTGGCCGCCGCGCGCGCCCTGGCGCACACCTTCAGCAACAACGTGATGATCGGCATCCCGCTGGTCGGCCTGGTCTACGGCCAGGAAGGCCTGGTCACGCTGCTGACGCTGATCTCCGTGCACGCCCTGGTGCTGCTGGGCAGCGGCACCGTGGTGTTCGAGCTGGCCCAGGCCCGGCAGTTCAGCAGCGAAGGCCGGCCCCAGGGCCTGGCCCGCACCCTGGGGCAGGCGATCAAGAACAGCGTGATTCACCCGATTCCCCTGCCCATCATTGCCGGCCTGCTGTACGCGCAGACCAGCTGGGGCATCCCCGGCGTGGTCGACAAACCGCTGCAGCTGCTGGGCAGTGCCCTGGGACCGATGGCCTTGCTGCTGGTGGGCATCACCCTGGCCTACAGCAAGCTGGGCAGCATGATCCGCCCGGCGATGCGCATTGCCGTGGTCAAGACCGTGGTTCACCCCATCCTGTTCCTGGTCGTGGCGTGGTTGCTGGGCCTGCGCGGCATCCCCATGGCCGCCATGGCCCTGGCGGCCGGCCTGCCGGTGGGCGCCAATGTCTACATCTTCAGCCAGCGCTATGGCGTGGCCCAGGAAGAGGTGACGGCCTGCATTGCGCTGTCGACCGGCTTGTCGCTCTTCACTCTGCCCGTGGTGCTGCTGGTGCTGGAGCGGCTGCGCTGAATGCATGGCAGGCCGCCGTGCGGCCAGGCGGCGGGCGTGGCGAGCGAACGCAGAGCCACCACGCTGCAAGGCCTGCGACCCCGTGTCGATGGGGCAGTGGTCGTATAAAAGTGAGCTGCTGGCGCGCGCCAGCATTGACTATTGGAAGGTTTTATCCTTCAAAGGCAATATTGGCCTGCGCAAGCCGCTCTTGTTTTGGATGAAGCGGCCGCGCGCTCAGGGCGCCAGCCGCTCGCGCAGCCACTGGCCATCGTGCAGTGCATAGCGCAGGCGATCATGCAAGCGGCTCTTGCGGCCCTGCCAGAATTCCCAGCGGTCCGGCACCAGGCGGAAGCCGCCCCAGTGCGGTGGGCGGGGCGGGTTCAGCAGGAATTGCGCGCCGTATTTGGCGGCGTTCGCCAACAGCACGCTGCGGCCGCTGATGACCTGGCTTTGCGGACTGGCCCAGGCGCCGATGCGCGAGTCGAGTGGACGGCTGTGGAAGTAGGCATCGCTTTCCTCGGCGCTGACGCGTTCGACACGGCCCTCGATGCGCACCACGCGCTCTAATTCCACCCAGTGGAACTGCAGCGCCGCAAACGGGTTGCCCCCCAGCTCCTGGCCCTTGCGGCTGCCGTAGTTGGTGTACCAGACGATGCCACGCTCGTCATACCCCTTGATCAGCACCACGCGCGTGCTGGGGCGCAGGTCGCTGCCCACCGTGGCCACCGTCATGGCGTTGGGCTCGTTCATCTGGGCATTCACGGCTTCTTGCAGCCATTGGTCAAACTGCTGCAGCGGGGCCGCGTGCGACGCGTCCTCGTTGAGTTCGGCGCGCTCGTAACTTTTGCGCAAATCGGCAATGTGGGCGGAAATTTGGCTCATGGGCCCGATTGTGCACCCACCGTTTGTCACCGCCGATGCTGCGCGATGCCCGTTTTTTTGATTTCGCGCAGCGTAAATAGATGCTGCCAACGTTAGAAAATGTTAAAAACAGCCGCTTGACCGCTGAGAACAACAACGTTGAGGAGCCTCCATGCCACCCGTGCCGCACACCCATCCCCCCCTGCTGACCCTGGTGTTCTCGGCGGCCGTGATGGCATTGACCGTGTCCTACGCCGTCGAAGCCAGCTCTTCCGACGCCGCCAGCGTGGAGCAGGGCGCGGGCAAGGCGCCGTACGAGCCCCCCACGCTGGCCGCTTCAGCGGTGGTGCTCAACAAGGTGGCGGCCTACCGGGTGGACCAGGGCGTGGTGAAGTTCTTCTTCGCATCTGGCAAGTCCCAGCTGGTGCAAGGGGCCGACCAGGCCCTGCAAGACATCGTGGCCGCAGTGCAGACCGGCCGGCGCGTGCAGATTTCAGGTTTTCACGATGCCACGGGGGATGCGCCCTCGAATGCGGAGCTGGCCAAGCAGCGCGCCCTGGCGGTGCAAAAGAAGCTGCTCGAACTGGGTGTGCCCGCTGCCAGCATCCTGCTGCAAAAGCCTGCTGTCACCGTCATCCTCGGCAGCTATGCCGAGGCACGCCGGGTGGAAGTGACTTTGATCGAATGAGGCCGCCTGAGCGCTGCCACCATGCCCAAAGCTCCAGGCCATGTGTCCGAGGCTTTTTGCATGGTGGACAGCCAGGGCGTTGACCAGAAGGGGGGCGCAAATATCGTGCTGTGCGCTGAGCCGCATCGTGCACAGCATCCCTACTGACTTGACCAGCCCAGCGCCAGAACATCCTTTTGACGTGGCCCAAGCTGCCGCCACCGGGCGTGCTTGGGCGCCGCCAGCTATGGCGGGCCTGGGCGCCGCGGTGCGCAGAGTTGGATGTGCCCGCGGCGATGCGGGGCTCGGCGTGCGGCCTGTACGGCGCCTTATGGCCCCATCCTGAGACCTCACCCTTGCGCGCAGAAGGGCTTACTTTTGCACACATAGAATCCAAAAAATTGATGGGCATACATGCTCAGGTTGGACGGATGAGCGTATGCACCAAATCTTGGGTGCTGCCGGCCTTGTCGCGCTGGTGGCTGTCTTTACCGTGCACGGCTATGAGGGACGACGCATAGGGCAGGTGCTGCTGCTGTTTGCGCCGGCTGTTCTGGGCTTGCTATGGCCTGTACGGAGCACGCTATGGCGTCGACTGCGCCAAGCGCTGGCCTGGGTTTGGACCCTCATCTTCCTGGTGGATGGGGCCGTGCGAGGGCTGTTGGCGGATCTGTACGGTGCCGCGCCCGACAGTTCACTGGTGCTGGGCGCCATTGCCAACAGCAACCCGCGCGAGTCGGGCGAATACCTGCATGCCGTCTGGCGCAGTGTGCTGGTCTGGGTGTTGGCCCTTATCGGCAGTGGTGCTGCTGCATGGTGGCTGGTCCGGTGGGCAGGACTGGCCAGCAGCGCACGATGGCCAAAATCGGTGGTGATGGCTTTGTGCGTGGCGCTGTTGCTGGTCAGCCTTGGCTATGCCAGCAAGCCATGGCGACGCCACCACCCTATCGCTTTCTGGACGCAGTGGATGTTTTCCATCCAGCAGCTGCAACAGGGCCTGGCCAATCAGCAAGCGAGGCGAGAGGCTGCGCTGGCACGTGCCCATGCACTGGCGCCCACAGTGCAAGTGGCCGGCCATTCCACCGTCGTGCTGGTGATTGCGGACAGCATCAACCGCGACAACATGTCCATTTATGGCTACAAGCGCGCGACCACCCCGCATCTGGCCAGTCAACTGCGTGGGCTGGACGGAGAAATGCTCATGCTGCGCAATGCGTGGTCGGTGGATGCCAGCACGCTGCCGGCGTTGGGCAATATCTTTGGTTTTGGGCAGCCCGATGCGCAGGATGCGCAGCACTTGCTGGCGGTGGCCCGCGCGGCAGGCTACAAGGTCTGGTGGATTAGCAACCACGATGACCTGGGCATAGAGCAGCAGCATGCACGTGTTGCCGATATTCAGGATTTCGCGAATCGACAGCCGGGGCGTACCAGCAGCTCCTTGGACGGCGAGCTGCTGGATAACCTGCAACGCGCACTGGCCGATGCGACGCCCCAAAAGTTGATCGTGGTCCATCTTTTGGGGGCTCATCCGCACTACCGCTTGCGCTTTCCTGCGGGGCAGAACCCGTTTGACGATGAAAGCGATGCCGTGGATCAGCAACTGCAGACCCAGGGGCGGCCGAGCTGGGTGCGACGGTTCCGCCATGATTACGACGCGGCATTGCTGTATCACGACTTCGTCGTGTCAGAGACGTTGGCGCTGACACGGAATATCCGCTCTGCGGACGGCTATGCCGCCTGGGTCTATATGTCAGACCACGGGCAGGAGGTGGGCCACGGCCGCAATCATGCAGGCCACAGTCCACTCAGCGCTTCAGGCTATCGCATCCCCATGCTGCTATGGAGCAACCAGCCTTCGTGGCAAAAGGACCAGGGCATAGCCACCCGGCCTTTTCGCGCGGACTGGGCCGCCTGGACTTTGGCGAACGTGATGCGCTTGACATGGCCCGGTCAAACCATGTCCAACGATGTGCTGAGTGAGGCATACGTATGGAGCAAGCCCCAGTTGCCCATCGTGGTCGACTCCTTTGAACGTTGACGCCTGCATTGCATGCCCTGTTGGCATGGAGCTTCGGCTGCGGCACGCCAGGCATTCAAAGTCCGATGCCGGATGCACGGCAGCTGTAAATAAAAGCCCCCTCCGGCCTGAGGCCAGAGGGGGCTGCTATGCATTGACGGCGTCTTAGGGCCGCGCAACTGCTCAGGCGTTGCGCAGCGGGTCGAAGGTGGCGCCGGCGTCTTGCTGGTGCTCCTTCGCGTGCGCCCGGGAGTTCATTTGGATCAATTCGATCTTGTAGCCGTCTGGATCGGTCACGAAGGCAATCACGGTCGAGCCACCTTTGACGGGACCGGCTTCGCGCGTGATGTTGCCGCCCGCAGCGCGGATCTTGTCGCAGGCCGCGTAGGCGTCGGCCACCCCGAGCGCAATATGGCCATAGGCCGTGCCCATGTCGTAGCTGTCCGTGCCCCAGTTGTAGGTCAGTTCGATCTCGGCCTGGCCCGGGTTGCCACCCTCATAGCCCAGGAAGGCCAGCGAGTATTTGTACTCAGGGTTCTCGGACGTGCGCAGCAATTGCATGCCCAGCACCTTGGTGTAGAAGTCGATCGAGCGCTGGAGGTTGCCTACGCGCAGCATGGTGTGAAGGATTCTCATGTTGCCTATTGTGCATAAAGCACCGTAGCGATCCGGCGCATGCCTTAGAAAACCCCAAAGGGCCATGTCTGTCTAAGGGTAAGCAATAGGCTGCGGTACCGCCTGCGGTAGGCTGCAGCTTTTTAAACTATGTACATCCGTGTCACCCTAGTTGACTTGCGCCTAGACTGGTGCACCCCATGAGCCAAGCTGAAAACACTCTATTAATCCTAGATGATGATGCGGCTGTTGCTCAGACGATTGGCTTTATTGCCAAAGGTCTTGATTTTTCGGTACATCATTTTGAAGATCCAGAGCCTTTTTTCGAGGCTTTGTTGATGCTGCAACCTTCGCACGTTGCTCTGGATCTCATCATGCCCCGCATGGATGGGATTGAGGTGCTGAGACGATTGGCGCAGACAGGCTGCAATGCCAGCTTGATTCTTACCAGCGGCATGGGGCAGAAGGTGCTGGAGTCCGCCCAAGCTACTGCGTTTGAGCGTGGACTGAATATTGTGGGTGTCCTGCCCAAACCGTTCAGGCCCCAGGCGCTGCGCGAACTGCTCACACAGCACCAAACCAAGCAACGTCCCGCCGTTCATTTTTCCACAGCTCCAACCGTTGCCTTGCTGGCCACTGCGATAGAACAAAAGAAGCTATCGATCGTGCTGCAACCGAAAATGGACATTCACAGCCAGCGGATCGTCTGCGCCGAAGTGTTGTCGCGCTGGAATGATCCTGAGTTGGGCATTATCCCCCCGGATACATTTATCCCGCTGGCCGAGTCGCATAGTCTGATGCAGGCATTGACCGCCTGCGTACTGGATCAAGCCCTGCAGTGGTTCGTTAGCAGCCCGCTTTTTGCATATGGCAGTTTTGCCATCAACCTGTCGACCAGCTGTCTGGTGGATGTCCACTTGGCCGACCGCATCGAGGCGGCCTGTCTCAACCTCGATGTGGCGCCACAAAAACTGATATTGGAAGTCACAGAATCCACCGCCATGGATCGAACGGCCGATTGTTTTGACACGCTGACAAGACTGCGCTTGAAAGGCTTCAGGCTCAGTGTGGATGATTTTGGAACTGGCTACTCTTCTTTGGCACAGCTGGCGCGTATGCCTCTTTCTGAAATCAAGATTGACAAGTCTTTTGTCATGAAACTGCAATCATCTGCGGATGCATTGAAGATTGTCGATGCCACCATCCGCATGGCCAAAGGCATGGGTCTGACCAGCGTTGCAGAGGGCGTTGAAAATGAAGAAGTGCTGAATACCTTGAAGTCGCTGGGCTGCTCGTTGGCGCAAGGCTATTTTATTTCACGTCCACTGCCAGCGGCTCAATTTGATATTTGGCTGAAAGAGTATCGTGCGGCATTCAAAATAAATGCTGAATCATGATAAAAACATTTGAAAATTTTGGTGCATCGATTAATACGAAATTTTTTCCGAGCAGCAATAATCAAAAAAAATTAGACAATAAACATATTTTTATTTTTTGGACTGCGGTCGGTGCTCTGACACAGTTGCTGGTTTTTTGTGGGGATATGCTGACCCCCCTCGGGTTTGCGCATGGAATTTTATACGCGCCCGCAACCTTTTTTGGCTTATTCGCGAACAGAGTGATTTCGATTTGGTTGATCGGTTCGTTGGGGATGCTAGGGACAGGATTGGGAATTTTTTATAGCAACGGAACTTTGCCCAACGTCGGCTATGAATATATTCTTCTCAACCGATTATTAGGTTGGGGTACTATTATTGCATCGGCTGTGGCAGCCATGATTCTTTTGCGGTTGCGACGTCAACGTCGTGTCTCCCAAGTGGCCTTGGAAGATACTGCCTCTTTGTTACAGGTGGCGAGCACTGTTGGTGGATTGGGTGGCTGGCGTGTGAAGCTTCCAGAGATGGAATCGTATTGGTCCGCAGAGGTTTTCAAAATATTGGGCCGCCCGCATGGTACGGTTCCCGATATAGACACCATCATCGGGTGGTACGCTGAAAAATATCAGGCCGATGTTCGCGATAAATTTAAAAAATGTGTTTTCGATGGCCACCCGTTCGATACTGAGATACAGGTGATTCATCCAGATGGTACGCCCCATTGGGTGCGTTTAGTCGGAGAGGCTGTTTGGAACGATCAAGGGGAGATTGAAGCTGCGCAAGGTGCTGTACAAGATATTGACAAACACAAGGCTGTACAAAGAGAAATAGAAAGCAGTCGCGAAGAGTGGCAGTTGCTTGCAGAGTCGGTGCCCATGATCGTCTGGACGACGAACTCTCTGGGACGCATGAGTTACGTGAACCAGTTTGCTGCCGGATACATGGGAAGCAATGCCAGGCAATTGATCCAAGAAGGCTGGTGGCAATACGTGCATCCTGACGACAAGCCCAACGCCAAAGCAATCTGGAAAAATGCGCTGATGACGGTGCAACCGTTTCTCGCCGAATTCCGGGTGCTGCGCCACGATGGCACATGGCGCTGGCATTTGGCGCGTGCCGTGCGGGTGGATGCATCCCAAGGCGCACAGTGGTATGGAACCGCCATGGACATCCAGGACTTCAAGGAGGCCCAGGAAACGGGTTCACAACTTGCCAGCCGTTTGGTCGAAACCATGGAAAGCGTGGCAGATGCCATCTTTGTGCTGGACCACGACTGGATTTTCACTTACATGAACCGCCAATGCGAGACGGTTCTGGAACGTAAGCGTGAAGAATTGCTGTCGCGTTGCATCTGGGATGAGTTTCCGCAAGCCAGGGATTCCAAATTTCAACTGGAATATGAGCGATGCGTGAAAGAGCATGCCACTGTTCGCTTTGATGCGGAATATGCGCTACTGAAAAAGCATTTCGAAGTCAGTGCATATCCGCATCAAGGGGGGGTGATTGTCTATTTTCGGGATGTGACAACGCAAAAACGTTTGGCCGAACAATTGCAGCAAGCCCAGCGCATCGACGCGCTCGGGAAGTTGACCGGCGGCGTTGCACACGATTTCAACAATCTTTTGACCGTGATATTGGGCAACGCGGAAATCTTGGCAGAGCAATTCGCGCCCTCGACACAAGAGCAGGCGCTGACCCAGATGATTTCCGCTGCCGCACAGCGCGGGGCTGAGATGACCCAGCGCTTGCTGACGTTCGCGAGCAAACAATCCCTGGAGCCCCAGGTGCTGGAGCTCAATACCCTGGTCAAGGACATGAGCCCTTTGCTGCGTCGTTCGCTGGGTCAGCAAATCTGGGTCGAAACCATTTACTGTGACGGGCTGTGGCCCACGTTGGTGGATCCAGGGCAGCTGGAAATGGCTTTGCTGAATCTGGCCATCAATGCCCGGGATGCCATGCCGAATGGAGGGCGTTTGCTGATTGAGACCAGCAACACTGTCTTGGATGAAGACTATGCTGCACAGCACATGGATCTGCAGGCCGGACCGTATGTGATGCTGGCGGTCTCCGATACCGGGCAGGGTATTTCAAAAGAAAACCTGGCGCGTGTGTTTGAGCCTTTTTTCACAACCAAGGAGCAGGGTAAAGGCACAGGTCTGGGGCTTCCGACGGTGTATGGCTTTGTCAAGCAGTCACGCGGTCATGTCGCGATTTACAGCGAAATCAACCAAGGGACCACGGTGAAAATTTATCTGCCGCGTTGCCTGGAAAATGACCGCTATACGCCAGCTTCGGCCATGCATGAAGTGCACCACGATGGACAGGGGCGCCTGGTGCTCTTGGTTGAAGATGACGCACAGGTGCGACAAATCAGCCGGCGCCAGCTGGAAACACTGGGTTATGCCGTGATTGAGGCAGAAAACAGCCAGCAAGCCTTGCACCAATTGGTTTGCGAGCCCGATATTGCGCTGCTGTTCACCGATGTGGTCATGCCCGGTGGCATGAGTGGCAGCGAATTGGCGCATCAAGCGCGCACTTTGCGGCCCGATTTGCCGGTGCTTTTTGCTTCAGGCTACACCGGCCATGCCATGGTCCACCATGGTGGTCTGGGAGCAGGGGCACTGCTGCTGCCCAAGCCTTATTTGCGCTCGCAACTGGCAGATAAACTGGTGCAGGCGTTCAAGTCGGCAGCAACCAGTGACTTGGACAGCAGCTTACCATGAGTGAGGCCGCGAGCCGTTTCTCCAGTTTTGCAGCGCATCCCGCAAGCCATGCAGTGATGGCATGGCCACAATCCCGTCCATTGGGGACTGGTACAGTGCCGCGCTATTGCCCCCGACCCACAGTGCCGTGTCGCGGGGCAGTCTTTGGCGCAGCTCGCGCAGCGAGGCTTTGACCACTGCCCCTGGCTGGTTGTTGGTAAAGCTCAAGCCCACGACATCGACGCGATGCGCCAGGGCGGCTTGTACCACGTCCGTCAAGGGTGTCTGTGTGCCCAGGGACACGCAGTGGCAGCCCTCCAGGACCAGCATCGCCTCGACCATCAGCAAACCCAGGCTGTGCATCTCCTGCGGCAAGGTGGTCAGCAGCACCTTCGGGCCATGCGACCGTGGCGGTGGTGGAAGGGTGGCGATCGCCTGCCGCAGCACGACGGAGATGGTTTCCGTGTACAGGTGCTCTTCAAACACCTGAAAGCGTCCTTGAGCCCAAGACTCGCCCACGGCAATCGTCAGAGGCACCACCAGATCCGTGACGAACGCTGCCAGTCCCATGCGCAACTGGGCCTGTGCCAGTTGATGGCGCAGGCTGACCTGGTCATGTGCGGCAATCGCGACCAGCCAGTCTTCCAGCGGCACCGTGGTCTCTGCGCCTTGGGGTGGCCGCGCCGGCATGACCGTGGCTGGCATCGCAGGCGTTCCAGGGACCAGCAGCGCTTGCAGCGCTGAGAGGTCCAGGCCCACGACCTTGCTGGGACGCATCCCGGACGCCAGCAGCCGACTGATCAGTACCAGTTGCTCAACCTGGTCAGAGGGGTAGAGGCGATCGCCGGCACTGTCGCGCAGTGGTTGTGGGAAACCATAGCGTTTTTCCCAGACACGCAGCGTGTCTTTGGACAGTCCCGTCTCGCGTTCAACCGCCGCAATCGGCAATCCGGATGTGGACGGGCTGTCCGAAGCAAAGGCATTCATGAGGGCTCCCGCAGGTTCAGCGCCGCTGCAGCAGACAAAAGGTGAGCAGTCAAGCACATGGGCAAAACCATGGTGGACAAAGTGAGAATTTTCATTAATTGTCTAAGACAAATAGAATTTTGTCTAATAAAAACTATTCCCGGATGTGCGGTCTTCCTTTCCACCGCATCCGGCCTCCGTCACCCCACCGCACAGACGTCCCCCGAGGGCTGTGCCCGGAGCTTTCGCCATGAAGGTTGCAGTCATCGGTTCAGGAATTTCAGGCTTGGCCGCGGCACACCGCCTGCGTGCACAGGCCCATGTGACCTTGTACGAGGCCGGCCCGTATTTTGGCGGGCATTCGAACACGCTGGATGTTGAATTGCCCAATGCGCAGGGGCAGCTGGTCAGGCAGGGGGTCGACACCGGTTTTCTGGTGTTCAACGAACGCACCTATCCCGGCCTGATCGCCTTGCTGCACGAACTGGGGGTGCCCGCTGCACGCTCGGACATGTCGTTTTCCGTGCAGGTGCCCGGGGCTGGCTTGGGCGGGCAGGGGCTGGAGTGGAATGGCGCCAACCTGGCAACCGTGTTTGCCCAGCGCAGCAACCTGCTGCGCCCAAAATTCTGGCGCATGCTGCGCGAGGTGCTGCGTTTCAACCGTTTATGCACGGCGATTGCGCAGGCGAACGAGGAGGGCGCGCTGGCCCAGCCGTTGTCCGACTTCCTGCAGCAGCACGGTTTTGATGCCAGCTTTCGCGACTGGTACTTCCTGCCCATGCTGGGCTGTATCTGGAGCTGTCCCACCGACCAGATGTTGCGTTTTCCGGTGGCCACCATGATCCGTTTTTGCCACAACCATGGCCTGATCCAGGTGAACGACCGCCCGCAGTGGTGGACTGTGGCGGGTGGCTCGCGCGAGTATGTGCAGCGCATCGTGCAGCAATTGCCGGACGCCCGTTTGCAGACGCCGGTGCAGCGCATCGAGCGCGATGCGGCCGGGGTGCGCGTGTACACGCACGGGCAGGTGCAGCGTTTCGATGCCGTGGTGCTTGCTGTGCACAGCGACCAGGCCCTGCGCCTGCTGGCACAGCCTTCGGTGCAGGAGGAGGCTGTGCTGGGCGCGATCCGCTACCAACCGAACCGGGCCGTGCTGCACACCGATGTGTCGGTGATGCCCCGACGCCGCGCGGCCTGGGCGGCCTGGAACTACGAACGCGCGCCCTCGGCCACGCAGGAATCGGCCCGGGTGTGCCTGCACTACTGGATCAATCGCCTGCAGCCGCTGCCCTTTGCACAGCCTGTGCTGGTGTCGCTGAACCCGGTGCGCAGCATCGCCCCCGATCAGGTGGTGGCAGAGATCGATTACGCGCATCCGGTGTTTGATCTGCCCGCCATCCGTGCCCAGGCCCAGGTGCCTGCGCTGCAAGGGCAGCAGTTCACCTGGTTTTGCGGGGCTTGGACGGGCTATGGTTTCCACGAAGATGGCCTGCGATCCGGCTACGCGGCTGCCGCCGGCGTGCTGGCCAGCCTGCGCCAGCCTGCGGAGGCCGCATGAGCCCCGCCACAGCACCTGCCACAGGGGCCGTGCCCCTGATTGGCTTTGGCCATGTGCGGCATACCCGGCTGCGGCCGCGCCGCCACCGTTTTGTCTACCCCACGTTCTTCCTGATGCTGCCCATGCGCACACTGCAGCGCGAGCCCGGTGTGGCCGGCGTGCTGGCCTGGAACCGGCCGGGCCTGCTGGGCTTCAGGGATAGCGACCATGGCGATGGGCGCAGTGCCGCGCAGGGCGGTGCGCTGGCGTGGCTGGAGACGCTGCTGCAGGGCGAGGGGCTAGGTGATGCCGATGGCGAGATTTGGCTGCAGTGCTATCCGCGTGTGCTGGGCTACAGCTTCAAGCCTGTGAGCTTCTGGTATTGCCACCGCCGCGATGGCACCCTGCGCGCCATCGTGGCCGAGGTCAACAACACCTTTGGAGAGCGCCATGCCTACGTGCTGGACCACCCTGCCTATGGCAGCGAACTGCAGGCGAGCAAGGTGTTCCACGTCTCCCCCTTCTGTCCGGTGGAGGGCGGCTATCGCTTTGAATTCCAGCGCAGCGGTGCCGAAGGCCTGGGCGCGATCTCCGTGCGTGTGGACTATGACGACGTCCAGGGCCCCCTGGTGCTGACCGGCGTGGGCGGGCGCCTGCAACCGCTGACCGCAGCCGCACGCCGCCATGCCCTGTGGCGCTATCCCTGCATGACGCTGGCCGTCACGGCCCGCATCCATTGGCATGCGCTGCGCCTGTGGCTCAAGCGCGTGCCGTTCTACCGCAAGCCGCCGCCTCCGTTGCAGCCGGTCACCCGTTCCACCTTGCACCGTTAAACACCATGCATCCCACTGCCCCCACTTCCACCGCCGTGTCCCTGCCCACCGACATGCCCGCCGTGGCACGCACCGGCTTGCATCTGCTGCAACGCATGCGCCATGGCAGCCTGTTGCTAGAGTTGCCCGATGGCCGCCAACTGCACTGTGGCACTGGCGGCCTGCCTACGGCCAGCATCCGGCTGCGCAACTGGAACGTGTTTGCCGCCGTGCTGCGCTCCGGCGACATCGGCCTGGCGGAAAGCTACATTGCCGAAGACTGGAGCACGCCGCACCTGGCAGATCTGTTCCGACTGCTACTGGCCAACCGTGAGGCGCTGACCTCATTGGTCTACGGCTCCTGGTGGGGGCGCCTGGCGTACCGGCTGCGCCACCTGCTGCGCCGCAACACCAAGGCCAACAGCCGCAAGAACATCCATGCCCACTACGACCTGGGTAACAATTTTTACCAGCTGTGGCTGGACCCCAGCATGAATTACTCCTCGGCCTGGTTCCAGGGGGATCTGCAGGGCGACCTGACCCAGGCGCAGCACGCCAAGGTCCGCCGGGCGCTGGACAGCGCCGCGGTACAGCCTGGCCAACGCGTGCTGGAGATCGGCTGTGGCTGGGGCGCGCTGGCCGAAATGGCCGCGGTCGACCATGGCGCCCAGGTGGTGGGCGTCACCCTGTCGACCGAGCAGCTGATCTATGGCCAACAGCGCATGGCCGCCGCCGGGGTGGCGCAGCAGGTGGACCTGCGCTTGCAGGACTACCGCGACATCCAGGACGGCCCTTACGACGCCATTTGCTCCATCGAAATGCTGGAAGCTGTGGGGCGCGAATACTGGCCCACCTACTTTGCGCATGTGCAGCGCCTGCTCAAGCCGGGTGGCAAGGCCTGTATCCAGGCCATCGTCATCGATGACGCCCTGTTTGACCGTTATGTCCAGGGCACGGATTTCATCCAGCAGTACATCTTCCCCGGGGGCTGCCTGCCCAGCACCGAGCGCGTGCGCGCCGAAGCCCAGCGGGCCGGGCTGCGCGTGGAGCAAGAATTTGCGTTCGGCCAGGACTACGCCGAGACCCTGCGCCGCTGGCACTACCAGTTTGTGCAGCAGCGTGGCCAGGTGCTGATGCAGGGCTTTGACACGCGCTTCCTGCACACCTGGGAGTTCTACCTGGCCTATTGCGAGGCGGCCTTCAGCGTGCGCAACATCGATGTGGTGCAGTTCACTCTGGTCAAGGATTGAAAAATTCATAGCTGACAGCGCAGGTGTCATATGCTTCAACGTCACTTTTTATTATTCAAAATGACCAACCTGAAGATCCTGCGTCACCTCGTGGCCTGCGCGGGGTTGCTGGGCGCACTGGGCGGGGCGCCGGCCCACGCCGAGCTGCCCGATCCCGTGGCCCAGGCCGTGGGCCAGCCCCGGCTTGCAGGCCAGGGGCAGATGCGCTTTCTGGGCCTGCGCATTTATGACGCGCGGCTGTGGGTGGGCCTGGGCTTTGACGCCCAGACCTTTGGGGCTTTCCCGTTGGCGCTGGAACTCACCTACTACCGGGCGTTCAGCGCCCAGGCGATTGCCGAGCGCTCGGTCCAAGAAATAGGGCGCCAGCGCACATTGGACACACAACAGGCGGCGCGCTGGACGGCTGCACTGGCGCAATGGCTGCCCGATGTGCAGCCGGGTGACCGCCTGACGGGGCTCTACTTGCCGGGCCAGGGCATGCGCTTGTGGCGGGGCGGGCAGCTGTTGGGCCAGCTCAGCGATGCCGATTTGGCGCGGCATTTCTTTGGCATCTGGCTGTCGCCACAGACGTCGGAGCCCCGGCTGCGCAGCGCCTTGCTGGCTGCAGTGGCAGAAAGCGCCCCATGACCCCCTTAGCCAACGTCCACGCGCTGCCCTGGCGGTCCGGGCTCTCCTATGGCCTGTTGAGCTTGCCGCTGGCCTTTGCGGCACTGCCGCTGTATGTGGTGCTGCCCCACCATTACGCCCGCAGCTTTGGCTTGCCGCTGGCCACGGTGGGCGTCTTGCTGATGGGGGTGCGTCTGTTGGACGCGGTGGTTGAGCCCTGGCTGGGCCGCGCCAGCGATGCCTTGTTCGCTCGCAGCGCGCGCGCCGTTTTGCTGGCTGGGGCGGTGGCGGCCATAGTGCAATGGCTGGGCATGGCAGGCCTTTTTTTCCTGCCGTCGACGGACAGGGGGCCCTGGGGGCCTGGCTGGTGGGTGGTTTGCTGGTCACCTGCATGGCCCACAGCCTGCTGGTGATTGCGCACCAGGCCTGGGGCGTACGCCTGGGGGGGGATGACTTGCTGCGCGGGCGCATCGTCGCCTGGCGCGAAGGCCTGGGGCTGGCCGGGGTGATTGCGGCCTCGGCCTTGTCGGTGGTGTGGGGGCCGACCGCCATGCTGGCGGTGCTGGGCGGGGCCTTGTTGCTGGGCTGGCTGACCTGGTGGCGCGCGCCCCGGCCGGTGCCCCAGCCACCGACGGCCGCGCTGCCTTTGTGGGAGCCGCTGGCCCAGCCCGCATTCCGGCGGCTGCTGGCGGTGTTCATGTGCAACGGCATTGCCAGCGCCATTCCGGCTGCGCTGATGCTGTTTTTGCCCAGGACCGGCTGCAGGCCAGCGAAACGGCCACGGCGGCGTTCCTGGTGCTGTATTTCATCTGCGGGGCGGCTTCCATGCCACTGTGGCTGCGTGCTGTGCAGCGCTGGGGGTTGGCCTGGAGCTGGTGGCTGGGCATGCTGCTCGCCGTGGTGTGTTTCGCCTGGACCGCCGGTCTGGGCAGTGGTCAGGTACAGGCCTTTGCCGTCATCTGCGCGCTGACGGGGGTGGCCTTGGGGGCTGATCTGGCACTGCCCGGGGCCTTGCTGGCGCGCCTGATTGCCGGACTGGGCGCGCAGGGTCAGCATGACGGCGCCTATCTGGGTTGGTGGAACCTGGCCACGAAACTGAACCTGGCGCTAGCGGCGGGTGCCGCGCTGCCGCTGTTGCAATGGCTGGGTTACGCCCCCGGCAGCCAGGACGCCCAGGCCCTGCAGCATCTGGCCTGGGCCTATGCCCTGGTGCCGTGTGCCCTCAAGCTGCTGGCTGCACTGCTGCTGTATGTGCTGCTGATTCGCCGGGAATCTCACCCGGCATGCAACCCAAGGAGTTTGTCATGAATCGACGTCGCACCATGTTGCTGGCGGCACTGGGTGGTGCCGCCTGGCTGGTCGGCTGTGCCGGCCCCCAGCCCCAAGACTATGCCAAGGAACAACCGGTGCTGGAACTGGACCGCTATTTCAACGGCCGGGTATTGGCACATGGCATCTTCCAGAAGCGCGATGGGCAGGTCGCCCGGCGCTTTACGGTGGTCATGGATTGCCACTGGGAGGGCAATCAGGGGGTGCTTGACGAGCATTTCACCTACTCGGACGGCAGCACCCAGCGGCGTGTATGGCGCCTGGTCAAGCACGCCGATGGGCGCTACACCGGCCGCGCCGACGACGTGGTGGGCGAAGCCACGGGGCAGACCGCGGGCAACGCCTTCCGCTGGAACTACACCCTGCGCCTGCCCGTCGACGGACGCGTGTACGAGGTGCAGTTCGACGACTGGATGTTTCTGATGGACGACCGCGTCATGCTCAATCGCGCCACCATGAGCAAGTTCGGCGTCCGCCTGGGCGAAGTGCTGCTGTCCTTCAGCAAACCCTGAGGAGCGGGGCCATGCCACTCAATCTGTCCATCACCGACTGGCAAGGCCGGCGGGTCTGGATCATTGGAGCCTCATCCGGCATTGGCCGCGCAGTGGCCGAGGCCTTGCATGCGCGCGGTGCCCGCGTGATCATCTCCGCCCGCCAGCAGGCGGCTCTGCAGGCGTTTGCGCAGCAGCACCCGGGCAGCCACGCCCTGGCACTGGATGTGACCGACCGCCAGGCCGTAGCCGCTGCGGCCCTTGAGGTGCTGGCCGCCGGGCCGCTGGACTTTGTGTGCTACTGCGCCGGACACTACCAGCCGATGCGTGCTGACGCGCTGGACCTGGACGAGCTGTTGCGCCACCAGCAGGTCAATCTGACCGGTGCCCTGCACGTGCTGGCGGCCGTGGTGCCGGCCTTGCTGCGCGCGGCCCATGAGGGCCGCTCCCCCCATCTGAGCCTGGTGGCCAGTGTGGCGGGCCTGCGCGGGCTACCACAGAGCCTGGCCTATGGCCCGACCAAGGCGGCCTTGATCAATCTGGCGGAGACGCTGTTTCTGGATCTGCGCCCCCAGGGCGTGGGCGTCAGTGTGATCAACCCGGGCTTTGTGGACACCCCGTTGACCGCGCAAAATGAATTCCGAATGCCGGCCCTGTTGACCCCGCAGCAGGCGGCTGATGCCATGCTGCGCGGTTGGGCGCGCGGCGCGTTCGCCACCCATTTCCCGTGGCGTTTCACGGCCTGGCTGCAACTGCTGCGCCTGCTGCCGTATCGCTGGTACTTTGCCCTGGTGCATCGCCTGACAGGACTGTGAACGGATGAATTCTGAGATTTACCCCGCGTTGTCTGCGCCTGCCGGTGGCGCTGCTGCTTCAGCGGAGATGCTGGCTGCCGTGGCGCGCCTGGTGCAGCTGTACGAACAACTGACGCCGCAGCACCTGGACAGCCTGCACCTGTGCTATGCCGCACAGGCGCATTTCAAAGACCCCTTCAACGATGTGCGTGGGGTCGCCAGCATTCGTCAGGTGTTTGCCCACATGTTCGACACGCTGGATGCGCCACGCTTTGCCGTGACCGAGCAGCTGGTGCAGGGCCAGCAGGCCTTTCTGGCATGGGAGTTCCACTTTCGGCTGCGCCGCTGGCGCGCAGGCCAACCGCAGTGCATCCGCGGCGGCAGCTTGCTGCGCTTCGACGCACAAGGGCTGGTCCAAGAACACCGTGATTACTGGGATACTGCCGAGGAACTGTACGAAAAGCTGCCTGTGCTGGGCGTGCTGATGCGGGCCCTGCGCCGCGCGGGCGCGGCCCCCCAGGCACAATCCTAAGCCTGAGGGAGACATACATGGGATTGACGTTGCACCACCTGGAGACTTCGCGTTCGCAGCGCATTTTGTGGTTGCTGGAAGAGCTTGAGCTGCCTTACAACCTGCGCCTGTACCAGCGCGACCCCGCAACGCGCCTGGCCCCGGCCGAGCTTAAGCAGGTACACCCCCTGGGCAAATCACCGGTGATCACCGACGGGGACACCGTGGTCGCGGAATCCGGCGCGATCATCGAATACCTGGTCGAAACCTATGGCGCGCAGGCCCATGGTGATCTGCAGCATTTGGAGCCAGCGCGTGGCACTCCAGAACACCGGCAGTGCCGCTTCTGGATGCACTACGCCGAAGGCTCACTGATGAACTGGTTGGTGATGAAGCTGGTCTTCGACACCATTCCGCGCCAGCCCATGCCCTTTTTTGTGCGACCGATTGCACGGGCCCTGTGTGGCAAGGTGCAGCACAAGCTGGTCATGCCGAATGTGCAGACCGCGTTGGCTTTCATGGACAGTCACTTGGCCCAGCACCACTGGTTTGCTGGCGAGCACATGACAATGGCGGATTTCCAGATGAGCTTTGCGGTCGAGGCCGCGCTGGCACGGGGAGGGGATGCGCAAGCCTGGCCGCACCTGCTGGCCTACCGCCAGCGCATGCAGGCACGGCCTGCCTACCAGCGGGCCTTGCACAAAGGCGGGCCCGTGGTGATGTCCGCCTGAAGGGTGGAAATCCGCTAACAACGACGATTGGTGGCGCGCAAGATGCGTCCTCTGGATAACCAGGCAACGGGGGGCACTCTCAGCCTCAAGCAGGGATTGCATCGACCTGCACATTGCGGTGCGTGTTGAACAGACTGCCATCTATACAATCCGCTATTCCGCTGCCGTAGCCGCGTTTCCAGTCCGCGATGCCCATTTACAACCCCAAGACTTTCCTGTTGATCGCCAGTTTATTGACGGGCTTGATGGGCTGTGTGCTTTTGTTGATGTCCGCGACGAGCCGGCGCACCCCGGGTATCCAGTATTGGGCAGCAGGCTCGCTGATGGCCGCGATGGCCGGGGTGCTGATTCTCCTGCGGGATATTGCGCCCGTTTGGCTCACATTCACGGTCGATAATACCGCGGTGATGTTGGCGTTCAGCTTTTTCATGCTGGGCAGTGCCAAGCACTGGGGGCAAACCTGCCATCTCAAACCGTGGCTGGCTTTATTTGTTGTGGCCTGGTGTGTGCAGCTGTACTGCACCTACGGGCTCGATAGCTTGCGCGGCCGCTACATCAGCGTGGCCGGATTTGTGTTTGCCACCGGGCTGATGCACACGCAGGTGTTTGTGCGTGAAATCCGCCGCCGGCATGTCCAGCGTGAATCGCGCGCGCTCGGCATTTACTTCACCGGTTTTTGGGTGGCTTTCTCGACGCTGATCTTTGGCGTCCGTTGGCTGCATGCGGTTGCGTTGCCGCAAACCGGGCAGGGCATGCTGGATACCACCTTGCTGCAAATGCTGTATGTCAGGTCCCGGATGATTACGCACGTTCTTGACGAATAAATCAGGTGCTTTCATCTTCCATTTTTTGAGTGCTTGGACTGGGGCTTCATGCCCCAGTGCCTTTTGTGGCAAGTGGTGGTTGTACAGCCAGACAAACCTGTGCAGTGTCTTCTCCAAATCCTCTGCGCTGTTGAAGTGATGCGAGCGCAGCACCTGGCTCCGGCGGCCATTGAAGCGCTCAACCATGCCGTTGGTTTGCGGCGTCTTTGGCTTGGTCAGCCGATGCTCTATCCCCAATGCTTGGCATAACTGGTCGAATTCGTGCTCGCCTGAGGGCTGACGTGTGCGGCTTCCAAACAATCGGTCTGTGAACTCTTTGC
>NZ_JAZHFR010000140.1:0-5307 GCF_036541385.1 Comamonas sp. GCA5
AGGGGGCAAGGGGCAAGGGGCAGGGGGCTCGGCCGGGCCGCACTGCCATGCAGCCACAGGCAGCCACAGGCCGGCAGCAACGCCTAAAGGATTGCGTGCGCAGGCGGTGCCGCCCGTCATCGGCGGCCTGGGGTCGTGGCGGTGCACAGGTGGCCGTCGCAGTCCCGGGCCAGTTCATGGGCGGCCAGGTGGACACGGGATGTCAGTAGTGAAAAATGCCTTAGGCGCTGGTGAGCGTTGTGCTGATTGCTATGTTTTGCGGAGTGCTTGTTCGCCGGTGCAGATTGCTGAACAGCGTGTGGTAGGACAGGCGTGGTCGACCGCCACCGCGCGGGTGCATCGCCCCGGCACGGCTCCCACACCCCGGGGGGCAGGCGCACCACGGTGGCAGGGCAGGGCGGCAGCGGGCACACGGGGTTTCCCTGGAGCGCCCTGCAGATGGCCCTGGTGCCCGCCCGGTGCGTGACAGGCCCTGCGGGCCGCAGCGGTTATCGTAGAGCCCTATCACGGTGCGCAGTCTGCGCCAGGGAGACGGGGGAGGCCCAGCCAAGGACCATCGCGCGGGCGATGGCCGGCGGTGCTCTGCCGGGCCTGGGCGCGCAGGCGTGCGCACCGGGCCTGCGGGCCGTTTGCATCCACCGCCTTCGAAGGAGTTTCATGCCCACCCCCAACCTATTCAAGCGCGCCTTGCAGGCGGGCCAGCCGCAGATCGGCCTGTGGTCCACCTTGCCGTCGCCCTATGTCAGCGAGCTGCTGGCGGGCAGCGGTTTCGACTGGCTGCTGCTGGACACCGAGCACACGCCCACCGATGTGCCGCAGATGGTGCAGCAGCTGCAGGCCGTGGGCGCGGCCCAGACGCGCACCGGCTGCACGCCCACGCAGGCCGTGGTGCGCCCGGCCTGGAACGACAAGGTGATGATCAAGCGCTACCTGGACATCGGCGCGCAGACGCTGTTGCTGCCCTTTGTGCAGAACGCCGACGAGGCCCGGGCCGCAGTGCAGGCCGTGCGCTACGCCCCCGATGGCGTGCGCGGCATGGGCGGCAGCATGCGCGCCTCCAACTTCGGGCGCGATGCCGAGTACGTGCGCCGCGCGCACGAGGAAATCTGTCTGCTGGTGCAGGTGGAAACGCGCGAGGCCCTGGTCAACCTGGAGGAGATCGCCCAGGTCGACGGCGTCGACGGTGTCTTCATCGGCCCGGCTGACCTGTCGGCCAGCCTGGGCTATGCCGGCCATTCCACGCACCCGGACATGACCTTCATCATTGACGACGCGCTGCAGCGCATCCGTGGCTGCGGCAAGGCGCCAGGCATCCTGGTGACCCAGCCCGAGCGCGTGCAGACCTGCCTGCACCAGGGCGCGTTGTTCGTGGCCGTGGGCATGGACATGCTGCTGCTGCGCCAGGGCGCGGATGCGCTGGCCCAGCGCTTCAAGCCCGGCCACATCCACACGGGCGCCAGTGTTTCCATGTATTGAGGCGCGGGGCCGGCTTCCTACAATGGGCCGCGCGGTTTTGCCCCGTGGCGCAACATGGAAAACAGAAGCAGGCCGCGCTCGGATTGTTTGGCTTTGCGGTATGTTTGTGCTTCTGATCCTTGATTGGCCAGCGCAAGCAGCTATCAAAACCTTGGCGGCCTGCGCACGGTGCGGGGGCCGACTTTTCTTCTCCCAGGCTGAGTACCCACCATGTCCCCTGCTTACCCCGACACCCAGTTGCTGATTGATGGCCAGTGGCAAGACGCTGCTGGCGGCAAGAAGATTCCCGTGCACAACCCGGCCACGGGCGCCGTCATCGGCCATGTGGCCCATGCCAGCAAGGCCGACCTGGACCGCGCGTTGGCCGCCGCGGCCAAGGGCTTTGCGATCTGGAAGCACACCAGCGCCCACGACCGCCAGGCCGCGATGCGCCGCGCGGCAGCGCTGCTGAAGGAGCGTGCCGACACCATCGCCGCGCTGCTGACGCAGGAACAGGGCAAGCCCCTGGCCGAAGCCAAGGGCGAGGTGCTGGCCGGTGTGGGCATCATCGAATGGTTTGCCGACGAGGCCCTGCGCCTGTACGGCCGCATCGTGCCCGCGCGCCGGGGTGATGTGCAGCAGCTGGTGATCAAAGAGCCCGTGGGCCCCGTGGCGGCCTTCACGCCCTGGAACTTCCCGGTCAACCAGATCGTGCGCAAGATCAGCGCCGCGCTGGCCACGGGCTGCTCCTTCCTGTGCAAGGCGCCCGAGGAAACCCCGGCCTCGCCGGCCGCGCTGTTCCAGTGCTTTGTGGACGCGGGCGTGCCCGCCGGTGTGATCGGCCTGGTGTATGGCGATCCGCACGAAATCTCCAGCTACCTGATTCCCCACCCCGTGATCCGCAAGATCACCTTCACCGGCTCCACCCCCGTGGGCAAGCAGCTGGCGGCCCTGGCCGGCGCGCACATGAAGCGCTGCACCATGGAGCTGGGCGGCCATGCCCCTGTGATCGTGGCCGAGGATGCGGACGTGGAGCTGGCCGTGAAGTCCGCCGGTGCCGCCAAGTTGCGCAACGCCGGCCAGGTCTGCATCTCGCCCACGCGCTTTCTGGTGCACCAGAGCCTGCAACAGCAGTTCACCGAGCAGGTCGTGGCGTACTTTGCATCCATCAAGGTGGGCAACGGCCTGGAGGCCGACAGCAAGATGGGCCCTCTGGCCAACCCGCGCCGCGTGACCGCCATGCAGTCGCTGGTGGCGAACGCCCAGGACAAGGGCGCCAAGCTGCTGATGGGTGGCCAGACGCTGGGCGATGCGGGCAACTTCTACGCCCCCACCATCCTGGCCGATGTGCCGCTGGATGCCGAGGTGTTCAACAACGAACCCTTCGGCCCCATGATCGCCATGCGCAGCTTCGATAAGCTGGAAGAGGCGATTGCCGAGGCCAACCGCCTGCCCTATGGCCTGGCGGCCTATGCCTTCACCGCCTCGCTGAAGAACGCGCACCTGCTGAGCCAGCACGTCGAGTCCGGCATGCTGTGGATCAACCAGCCGGCCGTGGCCTCGGCCGAAATGCCGTTTGGTGGTGTGAAGGACTCGGGTTATGGCTCCGAAGGTGGCACCGAGGCGCTGGAGGCCTACCTGATCCCCAAGGCCGTCTCGATCGCCATGGTCTGAGCCGCGCTGCGCACCAGCCCCAAGGCCGCCCCCGGGCGGCCTTTTTTTGCGCCTGCGCCGCGTGCGCGGTCACCGTGCGGTCCAGGCTGCGGCGCTGCGCGTTGAAAAGAACTTTTCAGTGCGCGCCAACCGACCAGCGCGACCGCGTGGGCACACAGCCCGGTGCTGGGCAGTCCTACACGCCGGGCGCAGCAACTGGTGCAAGATGGGGGCATGGCCGGGCACGGCCCGGCTGCAATGGCTTTTTCCCATCACAACATGGAGGATGCGATGACCACGTTGACCCCTGGTGAATCCCAACCCGGCTTTACCGAACTGTTTGCCCAGCTGGGCCTGCCCAACGACGAGGCCAGCATCCAGCAGTTCATCCGCCAGCACCACCCCCTGGCCGATGACCTGCAGCTGCACGATGCGCCGTTCTGGACCCCGCAGCAGGCGCAGATGCTGAAAGAGAAGATCCGCTGCGATGACGACTGGGCCATCGTGGTGGACCAGCTGAGCCTGGCCCTGCGCAAGGCGCCGGAGCTGCACAAGTAGGCGGCCCCACGCCCGCACCACCTCCAGGGCGCGTTGCGGCCCTGGGTTTTTGGGGGGCTGCCGATTCGCCGTGGGGATGGGCTGGCAAGGCGCGTGGGTTGGGGCTGTGGCCCCCACTGGGTGTTGCTTCAGCGTGCGTGCCGTGGGACCAGGTCAAGGCCCGATCAGGCCAGCCACTGCGTGAACAGCAGGCCCGCGCCCAGCAGCCAGGCAAACAGCAGGGCCGCCAGCAGCAGCGGCTTGACCCCCGCGGCCCGCACGGCCTGCACATGGGTGGTCAGGCCCAGGGCGCATGGCCACGGCCAGCAGCAGGTTGTCCAGCTGCACCCCCCATTCCACCAGCGGCCGAGGCAGCACACCCAGCGAGTGGATGCCGGCCACCACCACAAAGCCCAGCGCAAACCAGGGCAGACGGATGCCGCCCAGGCCCGTGGCCTGCGCCGTGCCGTCCTGGCGGTCCTCCCGGGCCTGCCACAGCGCCAGCAGCAGCAGGAAGGGCGCCAGCATCATCACCCGCACCATCTTGGCGATCACGGCGGTGCTGGTGGCCTCGGGGCTGATGGCTGCGCCCGCGGCCACCACCTGGGCCACCTCGTGCACGGTGGCGCCCACGTACAGGCCGTAGCGCTGCGCGTCCATGGCGATCCAGCCGTGGTCGGCGTTCCACTGGTACAGCGCCGGGTACAGGAACATGCCCACGGTGCCGAACACCACCACGGTGGCGATGGCCACGGCCACATCCTGGGCGCGGCCCTTGGCCACGGGGGCCGTGGCCAGCACGGCCGCCGCGCCACAGATGGAGCTGCCCGCACCGATCAGCAGGCTGGTGCGCCGGTCCAGGCCCAGCAGGCGCTGGCCCAGCAGGCAGGCCAGGCCGAAGGTGCTGGCCAGCACCAGGGCATCCAGCGCAATGCCGCTCCAGCCGACCTGGGCGATGTCCTGGAAGGTCAGGCGCAGGCCGTACAGCACGATACCGGCGCGCAGCAACTGCTGTTTGGCCAGGCCCACGCCGGGGCCGCTGGCGGCGGCCAGGCGCGGGTAGACGGTGTTGCCCAGCAGCAGGCCCAGGACGATGGCCAGGGTGAGGGCGCTGAGCCCGTGTGCGGCCGCCCAGGGCTGGGCCGCCAGCCCCAGGGCCAGCAGGGCGATGGCGGTGCTCAGCAGCAGGCCGGGGGCGGTGCCGCGCAGCCACTGCAGGGGGGTATCGAGGGAGAAGGAGGAAGGTAGCGTGTTCATGACCGGGCTGGCGCAGGGGACAGTGGCGCCGAGCTGGGGATCACTTTAGATAGTTTGGTTATATTTGTATAACGAATAGTTTTTCTTGAATCTACCTGCCAAACAGGTTGAAGAAGGGATGCCCCCGCATGTTGCACCTGACCTTGCGCCAACTCGACATCTTCAGCGCCGTGGCCCGCCACGGCTCGACGGTGGCCGCCGCGGAGGCCGTGGGCCTGTCGCAGTCGGCGACCAGTGCCGCGCTGCAGCAGCTGGAAACCGGGCTGGGCGTGCAGTTGTTCGAGCGCGTGGGGCGGCACCTGGTGCTCAACGATGCCGGGCGGGCCCTGCTGCCGCAGGCGCAGTCGCTGCTGGAGCAGGCGCGCGGCATCGAGCAGGCGTTTTGGCCCGCACGGCCCGGGCCTG